>CALMZY010000148.1 GCA_937870865.1 uncultured Lentisphaerota bacterium
ATGACTCCGCGCAGATGGCTGCAGGCGGGGCTTTGTCGTTCGAACGGGGTCTACAGCTACTGCTTGAACTTGCGGGCGCCGGGGTGTTAATGTAGACGGCGCATTGATTTCATGACTCCAAGAAAGGGGTAATCGTTTTCCATGAAAAGAATGATTCTTTTGACCTTTGCCTTGCTGGCCGGCTTTTGGGGTTCCAATTCCCTCGCGGCGACGGCAGGCCGTGTGACCCTGCTCGTGATTCCCGCCCGGTACTCCGTCATGCAGGTGGCGTTTGATATCGTCCAGAGATATCCCGCCGTTCTCGTTTCGTACCAAGGCGATGCCCAGTCGGCGGCGCCGCTTCTTCACGCATGGAACGGCAAGGAGTGGATCAAGATCAGCGCGGACGAGTACGCCAATGCGAGCTTTCTCCAGGTGACCCCGGGGGAGGCGCTTCTGGTGGGGGACGAGACTTTGCTGCCTCCCATGCTGGTTTCGTCGATTGCCGGTTGGTGTCCCAAAGTCACCACCATTCCCTCGATTGACACCGCCACGCTGGTGAATACGTTTGCCGGGGAGTTCCAGTTCAGTCAAAGCGACTGGGAATGGTTCTCGAAACGCTACAACCTGACTTTGAACGATGAGAACGCGGCGCGCAGGAAATCGAGCTGGTACGACCGGCCCGCGTATCAGGACGAATACTCGCCGAAAGTCGCCACGTGGTTCGGTCTGCGAAAGGGCGGACGCGCTGCCGAACAGCCCGTCGTGCCCATTATCACGCGTCCCGAAAGTGATTCCCAACCGGTCGCGCCCGTTGATGTCCCGGTTCAAAGCGAGACCCTGCCTCCCGGCGCCGATGTTGAAATGAATGCGCCGGCCCCGGTGGATGCCGCTCCCGCGGCAGCGACCTTGCAGGAGGAGGATGCCCGCAATGTGTTGCAGGCGCCGCCGCCGGTCGCCCAGGATGCTCAAGAGGATCGCCCGACCCTGACCACGCCCTCACAGCCCGTGGCCATACCTGTTCCGACGGAATACCGGCCGCAGGCCACGGGAATGGAACTTCAATGATGATCAAGACTCCCGCGGCAGTTCTCCTGGGTGCGGCGATCTTTGCGCTCTGCGGATGTGTTCACCAGGAGGTTGTCGGAAAGGGCGAGCCCAGAAGCGCGACCACTCTCACCGTAACCCGTTCCGGCGAGTCCGTGCAGTTGAGCTGGAAGTCGGAGCCGGGCAAGATCTACGACGTGCTGTACGCCGAGAGCCTGACGGGGAAGACGGAGTGGAAAGTGCTTCCCGGCGCGGGAAATATCCGTGGGACCGGGGACTATCTCATGTTCACCGATTCCATCTCGAGCGGCATGAACCGCTACTACCGCCTCAATATCGTGCTGGAACGCCAACGCGAGACCGCGGGGCGGTAGCACGCTGTTCCTTGCGCCCGACGGCATCGGTTCGGACCCTCAATCCGTTTCTTCCGCGCGTTGTGGACTTTGTGGATGAACCGCCGGCACGGTCGCCGACGTGGTGTCGCGGCCGTTGATCACGATGATCAATGGGCGGTGATCGGAAGCCTCGTAGGTTTGCGGATCGCTCAAGACGTGCGTCTTGCTGCTCACCACCTCCGGCTGCAATCCACGGCTGACCAGCGCATAATCGATCCTCTCGTACTGGTCAATCCCGGAACTGAAGTGAGTCCAGACGGCGCCCGCGGCGTCGCCCGGCCGGAGATCGTTCAGGCCCGTTTCCCGGCCGCCCATGATTTCGCGCAGGGGCGCGGATTCGTAGGTGTCGTTGAGGTCGCCGATGACGAGAAGATTTTCATCGGGCGAATCCTTCAGAATCCTTCGGACATGCTTGTTCAGCAGGCGCGCCTCGTTGCGGCGCATCTCGGTCTGGCCCAGCGCGTGAAACACCTTTGATTTCAGGTGCGCCCCGATCAGCCTGATCGTGTAGTCGGGATTGACCTCGATTTCGACGTCGAGGAACCCGCGCAGGACCGGGATTTTCGCTTCGCCGATCGTGTAGGTGTCGTCGGTATGCGGTTGTCGCGATACGATCGGGAACCGGCTGAGCACGGCCATGTTGATCTCCGATTGGCCGCGCTGAAGATACTCGGTGTGTTCGTAATCCAGTCCGGCCACGCGCAGCGCGTACCGGAACTCCTCGAACACCGAAG
The DNA here is from genome assembly GCA_937870865.1 of uncultured Lentisphaerota bacterium. GTDB lineage: Bacteria > Verrucomicrobiota > Kiritimatiellia > CAIQIC01 > JAGNIJ01 > CALMZY01. Next base: position 2,156 of record CALMZY010000148.1, read on the forward strand.
GGCTTCCGATCTCCTGGACGGTGAGGATGTCGGGCTGCGTCGACGCGATGATGCGGATCAGGGCCTCGCGCTCGGACGCCGGCTTGGGATCGTTCTTCTGCCCGTCTCCATCGCGGTCCGCCAGACTGTAGCGGCCCAGGTTGTAGGACATCACCGAAAATTCGGCGTCCGTCGGCGCGGCGGAAGCCTGGCGCGACCCCGGCTTCCGGCCGCATCCCGGCGCCAGGGCGGCCGTCAGCAGGAGCAGGGCGAGGATCGCAGGTGTCGTGAGCCGGGAGGTTCGCACAGCGCTACTTCTTGTAGGCTTTCTCAATCTTCTCAGAGACATCCTTGTAGGCGATGTCCACCGAGTAGATATCCTTGTAGAATCCAACGGCCTTTTCCGTCTCGCCCATGAGTTCGCTGATCTGGGCCATCTCGTAGCAGATGTCCTTCTTGGTCTCGTCCATGATGAAGAGTTCCGCCGCGGCCTTTTGCAGCTGTTCCATGGCGATGTCGTACTGCTGCTTCTGCTTGAAACACATGGCCATGTAGTAGAGAGAGCGGATGCGCCGCTGCGGATTGCGCTGGGAGACCTGGAATTCCTGGATGGCCTCGTTCAGGCTGCCCCGCTCGTACAGAAGCACGCCCAGTTCGTAATGGAATTGAAGATCGTTCGGATAGCGCTTCACGCGGTCGGAGGCATCGTTGATCAGGAACTCATCCTTCTTTTGCTTCATCACTTCCGCGCCCGCGCCGTCTCCCGCCGCCTGGAGCTTCTCGATTTCACGATCGAACTTGCGCGTGCGGATCGAACTGATGCTCCGGTCAAGCTGGGGATCCGCGCGGCCCGTGGTCTGCTGGACCTCCTCGAGCACGGCGAGGGCTTCGTCGAGCCGGTCCGCGCGCGCGAGGTAGTCGGAGAGCGCCCGGCGGTAGTTGATGTTTTCCGGTTCCCTCTGGAGGCGGCTCCGCATCTCGCGGATCAGGTTTTCCAGGTCGCCGGACGACTTCACCGCTTTCGCTTCCTGCTCGAGCAGCCCGGACTCCTTCGAGTCCTTCATCACGTCGCGGAACGATCCCGCGTCGTTCCATCGGCCCTTCTTCATCGTGTCGAGCGCGGCGGAGTCCTTGAGCGCCTTCAACGCATGCGGATCGTTCGGGCGCAACGCATAGATTTCCTCGTAGCATTGCCGGCTTTCGTGGGTTTGACCCATTTCCATGTACAGGGAGCCCAGCCACTTCAGCAACTCGACGTTCTTGGGGTAGTGGTCCTTTGCGATCTCCAGGGTCTGGATGGCCGTTTCCGGCATGCCCGCCGCCACCGCCGCGCGCCCCAGGAGATTGATGAACGTCAGGTTCAGCGGGTCCGCGCGCATCAGCTTCTCGGCGGACTTGAGCGCCTCGAGGGGTTTTTTCTTGAGCGCGCCCGACGCGGACATGAGGGTGCCAACTCCGGCGATGGTGGAGAGCGTGTGGTTCATGCCGTTCGGCTTCTTCTCCTTCGACTTTTTCAACGCGGCGCCGCGGAGATACTTGCGGATGTGGAGGACGCGGGGCTCGAGATCGAGAGCCGCCATGAACATGTCCATCGCGTAGTCGAGGTTCCCGCGCTCCATGGCGGCAAACCCCTTGTCGTAGTACTCGCGGGCTTTTCGCGGGGCGTCTTCGAGTCGGACTTCAGCCATGGCGGATCACTCCTCCTGTTTGCTGAAAACACAAGCTACACTTGCCTCGCCGCGACGGTCAAGGTGTTTCAGTCAGCCGCGGCGCGGGCGCGCGTCAGAGCTTCTTGAAGAACATGGCTCTTCCCTCGGAGGTGAGTTCGATCACCTGGATGTGCCGGTCGTCCCTGAACACGATCTTCGACTGGACACCGGCTTTCGGACCCTCCTCGTTCCGGATGATCAGCGCATTCCCAGAACCGGCAATGACGCTGTACTTGAACGGACCGGCTTTCTGGCCGAGGACATCCATGGTGATCCCGTCCATCGTTACGGCCATCAGCATGCCCGCCATCATGTCGGTAATGGACTTCACCATCTCGGGGGCGGTTTCCGCATGCTTGATGTATTCGGGATCCTGCTTGAACGGCTCCGGGTCGCCCTGCCAGTTGCCGAGGAACTTGAACGTAAGCTGCCCGGCGACACCCGGATCGTTCTCCATGTCCACGGCCACGGCCGGGGTGGGTGAGTCCGCGTTCTCCGCCGGTGCGGCGGCCGGTGAGGCCGCGCTCGCAATGAAGTACAGGTTTCCATCGCCGTCAATTCCCCTCAAACCATTCCCCGAAGGGAGAAGGAACCTGATCCCGGCAATTTCGGTGTTCCCCAGCGCTTTCAGCGAACCCACCGCCGGATCCGTTTCGTACAGGCTTCCCTTGTCATCCACGGTGTAAAGTTTGTCGCCCAGCATCGTGCCCGCGACGATGCCGGCCCAGCCGCCGGGCTGCCCGGAAATGACCCACGAGCCGTCGGCCGGGTTGATGAGATACATCGATCCGTCTTTCTCAATGGAGAAAAGCCCGCCGCCCAGCGAAAAGAGCATCCGCGTGTTCGCGAAATCGTTCTTCCCGATCTGCTTCCACGTGCCCGAGACCGGGTCCGTCTCGTACAGCGCGCCGCCGGCTTCGACGGTGTACAGCAGGCTGTCCAGGACGGCGCCCGCAATCGTGTTCGCCCAATCGCCCGGCTTGCCGGATGCTTCCCACGAGCCGTCGGCCGGATTGATGATGTAAAGGTTCCCGTTCTTCTCGATCGACACAAGTTTCCCCTTCACCGCAAACAGGAAAACAGTGTCCGCGAACTCAGGCTTGCCGAGTTGCTTCCACGCGCCCGTTTTGCCGTCGGTCTCATACAACGCGCCCCCCGTCTCCACGGTATATATTTTATCGCCGATGGCGGCGCCGTTCAGGGTGCCCGCCCAGTTGCCGGGCTGTCCCATGCGTTCCGTTGAAGCCCCGTTCGCGAGAGAGGCAATACATACCAGCAAGCCGGCGCAGAAACCGTGGAGCTTTGTCATTGCGGATCCTTTCGTTGTCGAAGCGACCCCTTGGCCGATTCATAAAACGCGCTCAGAAGGCGCGCCCCTGCAACGGGGCCACTATACACGGCCCGCGCGCAAAAAATAAGGCCTCTCTTCAAAAACAGACTCGCAACCCTTCAGCCTGCCTTCTAGACTCCGCGCACAGTTTAATTCTGTGAGGAAATCGTGCTGCGCCGAATCTTCAGTGTCATATTCCTGGTTGGGCTGCTTTTCGCGTTTCCGTGTCAGGCCGCGCCGATTGCGAACGTGCGCGTGACGACGATCGCCGGCATGCGATTCGTTTCCCTGAAGGACGTGGCGGCGGCCTATGGCCTGACCTTGCGCGTGCCTTTTGGAAAAAAAGTCTACCTGCAAGGAAAGTGGAACTCGTGGACGTTTGAAGTCGACAGCCGCCAGGCGTCGTTCAACGGCACGGCCATCTGGCTCCACGCCCCGATGATGAAGTACAGGGGAAAGTGGATGATCACCCAGAACGATGCGAAATCGATCGTCGACCCGCTGATGCGCCCGTACGCCTATCTCAGCGGCCGGGGCTACCGGGTGGTCGTGCTCGACCCCGGCCACGGGGGGACCGACACGGGCGCGCGGGGCCGGCGCGGTGTGGAGGAGAAACGCGTCGTCCTCGACGTGGCCATGCGGGCGCGCGTCCACCTCGCCAATGCCGGTTTCAAGGTGTACCTGACGCGCGAAACGGACCGATTCATCGAACTCGACGAGCGGGCCATCAAGGCCGCGCGCTGGGGCGCCGACGCGTTCGTCAGCATTCACTTGAATTCCGCCCCGAATTCCGCCCCGAAAGGGCTTGAGACCTACGTTCTCACCGACGTCGGTTACCCGTCCACCTCCTCGTCGGCGAGGTCGCGCGGGGAAAAAACGTCCTACGCCGGCAACCGCTTCGAGCATTCCAACACGGCGCTGGGCTACTACATGCAGAAAGCACTCCTGGAGAAGGTCAAAGGCGAGGATCGCGGCTTGCGGCGCGCGCGATTCCTGGTGCTCCGCAACGCGCCGTGCCCCGGGGCCCTGCTGGAGTGCGGATTTCTTTCGAACCCGGCCGAGGAGAAGTTGATGCTGGACGCGAAACACCGCGAAGCCATTGCGCTGGCCGTTTCCAAGGGCGTCATCGATTATTTCAACGCGGTCAAGAAAGCCCGCGTGGCCGCGCCGTAGCGCTACCGGAATTTTGTGTCCAACACCTGGCGCGCCCGCGCGTGATACGGTTGCAGGCGAAGAACTTCCTCCAGTGCCGCCCGCGCTTCCGGCTGGCGGCCGGACTGGTACAGCGCCAGGGCCATGTTGAAAAGCGCCTCGATGTTTGCCGGGTCCCTGTTCCATACCGTTCCAAAATGGCGCGCGGCTGCCGCATGGTCGCCGGTCATTCCCCGGTAAAGGCCCGCCAGGAAGGAGACTTCCGGCTCGTCCGGCGCCAGTTTCAAAGCCTGTTCCACCTCCGCACCCGCGCCGGCCAGATCGCCTTTTTCCAGCAACAGGCTGGCGATGGCCAGGTGGGCTCTCCAGAAGGTGGGTTCGATGCGCAGGGTTTCGCGGTAATGCGGCAGCGCGCCGGCGGGGTTGCCGCGCGCCGCCAGTTCGTTGGCGAGGTTGTGGTGCGCCACGATGTTGTCGGGATTGCATTCCACGGCTTTGCGATAGAACGTTACGGCGTCGGCATACGTCGCGGATTCCGCCCGGGCATTCGCCAGCCAGGAAACGAGAAGGAGCCCCGCGGTGACGGCGGCGCCGACCCGGACCGGTTGCGCGCGCGGAACCGCGATCAGCCAGGCGAGCGCCTCGCTCAGGATCAGTAGAACCCCGGGCAGTGCGGGGTAGGTCCAGTGTTCGGCCACAAGGGAAAATCGGGTGTAGCCTTGATCGACAAATCCCAGCACGGGCGCAAGCATCAACGTGAAGAAAAGGAGTCCCCAAAAGACATGCAGGCCCGTCCGCCGATCGCGAACGCGCAGCAGAAATGCGGCGGCCAGGACTCCCGCCCAGCCCGCCCACGGCAGGAGCCAATGCAGGCCGGCGGAGAGCGTATCCATCGGATAAATCATGCAGTGGTGAAAGGGCCAGAGCGCCTTCCCCAGGTAGAACCACCACGCTTGCCCGGCCAGCGACAATCGTTCCGCCCACGAGATTACCCGCGCCGCCTCGCCTTCCATCGCGCGGTTGTGCTGGAACCAGATCGTGACCAGCGCGGAGCAGAGGGCCAGGAGGAAAAATGGCGCGAGCGTTGCCATCGTTTTTCTCCGCAGGATCGTACCCGAAAGGCCGTCGCGCGCCATCAACGCGGCGGCAAAAAAGAGGGGCAGGGCGAGCACGGCGGGTTTCGTCAGAAGAGCCAGCGCGAAGAAGATCGCGGACAGGAAGCTGTCGCGCCGCAGTCTTCGTTCGCGATCGTCCGCGCCGCGTATGAAGTACAGCGCGCTCAGGAGGGCGAAAAGAAGCGACAGCGTGTTCTTCTGCTCGCTGACCCAGCCGACCGTCGCCGTGCACAGGGGATGAATCGCGAACAGGGCCGCGCAGAGCGGCGCGGAGCGACAGCCCAGCCGCGCGAGCACGCGCCACAGGAGCAGGCCGTTCAGAATGTGAAACAACAGGTTTACCACGTGATACCCGGTCGTGCCGTCGCCCCACAGACGCCATTGCAGCCAGAACGCAGAGTAGTAGATCGGATAGTAATCGATCGCCTCGCGGCCGGACCAGATGCGGAAGAGTCCGTCCGCGTCCCGAATCAGCGGATTGTTGATCAGTTGGTAATCGTCCCACAGGAAATCGCCGGACAGGGAAGGCCCGTAGGCCAGGATGGGAAGCAGGATCAGCGCCAGAACATAGACTGTGTTGAGAGTCTTCATGGTTTGAAAATGGCATCCAATTCTTTCGCCGCTTTGATCGTTGCGGAAAGACACGCCGGATCGTGCGGAATGTCGACGGTCCGCACGCCGTCGCGGCCCACGACAACCAGGCTCGAACGAATCACCGGCTTCGCGCTTTCCGGGAGATGCGCAAGGGCCAGCCGGTACAGGTTCAGCTGCAGGCCGTATTTCCGGATCAGCACGGCGTCCGCCTCGTCGCTGAACTTGTAATCCATGATGTGCCGGGAACCGTCACGGGCTTGCACCATCAGGTCCATCGTTCCGTCAACGATCAGGATCGTTTCGCCTTCCTCCAGCCGCATCGCAAAAGGCCATTCCACTCGCAGATCGGCGGTTCCCGTCAGGGTTTCTGCCATGAAGGACACTGTACGCTCAATCCGGCTCTGCAGATCGGAGATGTTCTGCTCGGAGAGGCCGTTCTCCGTGCCGCTGGCTCTCGAAAGCGCGGCGATGTCGCCACGCCAGCCGGACAAGGCCAGTTGCTCGAGCACGGCGTGGCCGGCCGTTCCGAAGTCCGCGTACGACCCGCCGGATTCCTCGTCTCGAACCGGGGGTGCGTCGTCGCCCGACGTCTCCGGGTCGCCGGGGAACTGGCGGGCGCGGGACGCGAATGGCTCGAAGGCGGCGGTCCGCGTCTTGATGTATTCCTCCGGATGACTGTGATACGAGGAAAGCGTGGTCGCCGGAAATCTGAGCACGCGCGCTGCCGGCGCCGTTCCGGAATGAATCCGGGTTGCGGTGTCAAAGAGCGGCTCCATCTCGAGTCTGCCGGCGGTGGCCGGCGGAACAACAAGGTCCGCGGCCGCCTTCTCGATCGCGCCGTAGGGAATCTGACGGAGACGCTGCCGGGCGAGTTCGTTTTCCGCGACCACTTTGTCGATTTCTGCGCGCCACGCGGACGGTTTCTTTCCGCCGACCGCGCCGGAAAGAACCACCAGATCGCGCGCGCGGGTCATGGCGACGTAGAATACGTTCTTCGCTTCCGCCTCGCGGATATTGCGCGCCTCTTCGCGGGCTTTTTCGAAGCCGGGCGTCGTTGTCTTCTCGCGGGCAATATCCTCCGTCCGGATGTAGAGGCCGGCGGCCTTGCCCGCCTGTCCGTCCAGCAATGCCCACGAGGTATCGTTGGCGGGAGCGCTCGACAGCTCAGGCACGAAAACGACGCGCGAGGTCAGCCCTTTCGCTCCGTGGATGGTCATGATCGTGACGGCGTTCTGTTCCGGGTCGAGCAGGGCGGCCTCGGGAATCTCCGGCGGATTGTCGGTGTGTTCCTCCAGCGTCCGGACCACGTCCGCCAACAACACCGTGCCGCCGCGTTCGACGCGGCGAACCCAGTCGATCAGCTTCCGCAGGTTGGCGATGCGCTGTGTGCCGCGGAACGTGCCCGAGATGATCGCGTCGTATCCCGTGCGCTGGATCAGCTCGCGGACGATTTCAGAAGCCAGGCAGTAGCCGGCCTTGGCGCGGAACTCGGCGATCATCGCGCGCGCGAGCCCGAGACGCCGGGCCTGTTCGCCGTCCAGCAACCTGTCTCCGTCCGGCGACATGACCATCCGGGAGAAGACCTCCTCCTTGAACGCGGTGTTTTCCCAGCCTAGCCGGAGGATCGAGTCGTCGGAGAGGCCGATCCATGGCGAGCGGAGGCAGCCGATCAGCGATATCGTGTCAAACGGCCGGGTGGTCACCTTGAGGAACAGCAGGGTGTCGATCACTTCCTGCCGCGCGAACAACCCGCAGCCCCGCCCGCCGATGCGGTACGGGATTCCTTCCACCCGGAGCAGGTGTTCCAGCACCTGCTGATTTGAGGTGCGGCGGAGCAGGATCAGGATGTCGGAATAGCAGAAGCGGTTCGCCGCGCCGGCCGGCTCGAATCGGTCCTTGTCGTCGGAGTAACGATACGACGTCCGCCACTCTTTGGGCCCGTCGACCAGGAGCCGGATTCGCCGCACCACGGCTTCCATCTCGGTCTTCACCCGCTCTTCAAGGTCCGGCACCTCAGCGTTCTCTGTCTCCTCCGCGTCCTCCCAGGGGGCGCGCAGGAATTCAATACACGGCCCTTCCTTGGGAAGGATGGCGTTCTTTTCCTCCGTCGCGACAAGCCGTTCGTCGTCCGTGTAGCTCTCTCCGTAGACCTGCTGGAAGAGCGCGTTGACGAAATCGAGAATCGTTTCCTTGCTTCGATAGCTGGCGCGCAGGGCCACTTTGCGGTGATGGGGCGTGGCTTGGATTTCCTTTTCGAGGTCCGGCATGACGCGCGGGTCGGCGTTGCGCCACGCGTAAATCGATTGCTTGGTATCGCCGCAGATCACCAGGCGGCCGGACCGGGGATCCCAGAGCTCTTCGATGATCCGGCACTGCACGCGCGACGTGTCCTGCACTTCGTCGACGATGATGTAATCGAACGGCTTCGGATCGGGCGGCCGGCGCTCCAGCAGTTCGCTGGTCTTGACCAGCAGGTCGTCGAAACTCAAAGCGCCAAGTTCCTGCTTGCGCGCCGCGTACCGGCGCGCCACGGCACCGGCATAACGGGCAAACGCGCGAATGGCCCCGTGGTGCTTGCGATACTGGGCCACGCCCTGGACCTCCTCGACGAGGTCTCTCAGTCGCCGCGAGATGTCGTTCAAGCCCGTGCCGGTGAAGCTCAGGTTGTTTTCCGAAAGCGCGTCGGCGAACGCCTCGATCTCGTCATTGTTTCCAAGGGTTGGAAAATTCTTCAGGCATTTTTCCAAGGCTTGGAAAACCTGCCTCGCGCGGTCCGGCAGCTCGGTGTCGCGGGACGCGCGGACGCGGTGCAGGGCGTCGCGGACGGCGGCAAAGTCGTCGCGGGTGATCGTGTGCCGGGGCGGCGGCAGCATGTCCTCGGCGTTGTCGAGCGCGAGTCCCAGGCTGGCCGCTTGGTGAATCAGGGCCTTCACGCTGTCGGTGACGGCCGTGCCGTACTCGCCGCCGAGAACGCGCGCGCTGTTGCAGAACGACTCGAAGTCCGGGTCATACGGCGGAAGTTCCGAGCGCTCGGCCCGCGGTTCGCGATTCAGCCGGGCGAGCAGCTCGGCTTGCGCGCACTCGTCGAGGAGAGTTTCCGCGTCGTCCTGGTCGAGAACCGTGAATCCCGGCGGCAGGCCGGCATCGAGCGCGCGCTCCCGCAGGAACCCGGCGCAGAAGGAGTGGATGGTGCTGATCGGCGCGGCGGGCAGCTGGCGCAGAATGCGGACGATCTTTTCGATTTCCGCGCCGTCGCCGGCAGCGTCCGCTTCGTGCCGGGCCTTGAGGATGAGTTGCGTAACGCGCGTCCTCAGTTCGGCGGCAGCGTTGTCCGTGAAGGTCATCAGGAGAATGCGGCGCGGATCGAGCGGGCCGTCCGCGGCTTCGTGCAGGATCGCGGTTTTGCCGTCGGGGGTCTTCGTCTCGAACGGGCGGCCCAGCACGAGCGCGGCGTACAAATGGGTCACCTGGAAGGTTTTTCCAGTACCCGCAGAAGCGTGGAAAATGACGTTCATAACCTGGAACTCTTCATTCGTGTTCCTTCGCCGCCGTCAACGCGTTCACGTCGACGCGGCAGATGGGCTTAAAATCGCAGTACGTGCAGTCCAGCGGGTCCACGGAGAAGTCGGCCTCCTGGATGCGCTTCACGTTCGAGGCGAGTTGGGCGACGAAGCCCTCCATGAGCCCCGACCCGGTTTCCGGCGCGAAGTTCAGATGGATGCGCCGGTTCAGAAACTGCTTGCGCATGTTGTCGTAGTTCCGGTCCTGGATGTGGTAGACGGCCTCGGTCATCTCATTCAGGAGCGCGTCGTTGTGCCGGCCGAAGAAGAACTGCTGGGCGGCAAACGCGTAGATCGGAAGCTGGCAGTTCAGATTCTGCGTGATTTCCTCGGCGTATTCTTCCTCCTTCAGGCCGCCGCGGCTGACGCCCTTGTAGTCGATGATCAACAGTTTCGAGAGCTTCCCGTTTTCATCGAACACGAGATCGAGGCGGTCGATCTGCCCGTGGAAGGCGATGGGTGTCCCGGCGGTCCGCAGGAGGAGGGCGGGGCTGTCGGGCTCGCCGCCGTCGAACTGGCGGCCGAACCGGAGTTCAAAGAGGGCCGGGTAACGTTTTTCCTCCGCGGCGAATTCCGTGTCGAGCACAACGTAGTTGCGGACGATCCTCCGGATCTTCGGCTTCTCGGTGGACCAGATGCCGGGGTCGCCAAGACGCATGGTTTCACCCGATTCCTCCGCGCGCTTGAAGCAGAAGTCGGCGATGGCCTCCGCGAAGCTGCTGTAGTCGTGCGCGTCGGCCGCGTCGAACGAGACCAGCGGGATTCCGGGGTGGGGCGGCTTGTGCGCCAGGCTCCAATTCCCGGCCTTGTCCTTCGCCGCCCACGCGCGGGGCTTGCAGAGAGCGGCGTACGGTTTGAGCACGGCGGCGTCGATCCCTTCGGTCGTGCCCGCGAGCGCCTTGTAGACAAGTTGGAGGATTTGGTGGATCACCTTGCCGCGATCCATGATGTCCGGCTCGTCCTCCTGCACGCGCAACGCGCCAAGGTTCATCATCCGCCCGAGCAGGAATCGGTACCGGCACTTCGCCAGCGTTTCCATGGCCGTGGGGCTGAATTCGTCGTGCCGTTTCAGCCACTGCGCGGACGACTCGCGCGCGAACCCGCCGGCCAGCTTGCCGCAGTAGGGTTCGGTTGCGGGGCGCGCGCCGGCGGGGCTTCCAAAAAATCGCTCGCGGGACTGTTCGATGAGAAGATTGTCGGCAATCGTTCGGGCGACCTCGGCGTGGGGCGTTCGGCGTTGGGCGTTCAGCGTTCGAAGTTCGGATTCCGGCGCATGGGTGACGCGCTGGCGGGCCTCGTCGGCCGCCCGGCAGAGAGGGAGAGGGACGGTTGCGAGATAGGACTCGCCGGGCATCGGCGCGCGCCGGTACACGGGCGCCTCCTCCTGCTTCCGGGCGTGCCGGGCAAAATGGGATTCCGGTCCAAGCTGCTCGATCCGCCAGCGATCGTAGGCGTTCAAGGTGATCGAGGCATCCGCCGGCCAGCCGGCGAGGTTCCACAGGCTGCGGAAGAAGTCGCCGGGAATCAGCTCTCGTCCGTCCGTGTCGCACGCGATGTATGACAGGACCAGGTTCCTTTGAGCCGAGCCGAGCGCGATCAGGAACAGCGTGCTTTCCTGGATGCCGCGCACGGTCGACTCCGGAAGCGCCCACAGCGGAAGATCCACGCCCTTCGCCTGCAGGCTCTGCCGGACCTGTCGGCGTTCGGGATCGCTGAAAATCGAATCCTGGCGCGGCAGGGAAGGGAAGACGCCTTCGTTCAGGCCGGCGATCAGCACGACGTCGAATCGCAGGCCCGCCGCGTCGAACGGGTTGAGCACCCAGACGCCGTTCTCGTCCATGCGTCCGGGCGGCACGGTCGCGTTATCGAGCGACTTCTGAAGAAGATCGAGCAACTCCGTGTACGGGCGCGGCGCGGAGTCGTCCTTCGTCGCCTGCTCGATTTCGATCAACGTGGTTTCGGTCAACTCCAGCGCGCGCAGGTTGTTGGCGATGGCCGCATCGGCGGAAGCGGCGTTGCGCCCGGCGCGAAAATCCTGAATGAAGGCCAGGGCGTTGCGCGCGTGTTCGTGGAGCGGCGCGGGGGTGGCAAGCGCCCTCAGTCTCTTGACACCTTGTGTGAGGGCGCGCAGGACGGCGGGGAATCGCGCGGCCGGAAGGCGCGAGTCGCCCGACTGGAAATATGCCTTCAGGCGGCGCTCGAGATTTTCGACGGACAGGCGCGGCGCGACTCCGGAAGCCTGGATCTCAAACGCGGCCCGCTGCCGTTCCTCGTCCGCCGTGAATCCGTTCCACTTCAGGACGGGCGATTGGAGCAAGGAACAGAAACGGTCGCGCTCCATGCCGAGGGGAAGCGAGAGCAGGGAGAGGAAATTCTTCACGAGGGGCAGGGAAGACGCGGGCAGTCCCCGCCGGAAGAAGCACGGAATGCCGAAACGCGCGAAAATGTGGGTGATGGCGTCGGCGTAGTCGCCGATGTTGCGGACGATGAGCGCAATATTCTCCGGGGCGACCCGGCGGCAGTCGATCTCCCAGCGGATCCTCCGGGCAAGGTCCTCGATTTCGCCGTACTGGCCGACGGAGCGCGAAAAGTCGATCCGGTCGCGGCTGTCCATCGCCAGGTTCGGATCGGCCATTTCGAGCGCGTCCGTGAGATTTTCAGCCCAGGCGGTCCATTCGTCCCCGGCTCCCATCATCACGTCCGACCGGATTCGCGAGGCGAGCCGGTCCTGGATTTTTTCCGCGTGCGCGGGAGGAAGCGCGGAAGCGATCTTCACGCGCGCGTCGCCCAGTTGCTTCTTGAGCGCCGCGATGAACTCCTCCTCGAACGGGTTGAGCCATCGAATGGCGCGGAACACGAGTGCGCCCTCGAGGGTTCGAAGCAGGTGGGGCCAGTGGTCGCGCGGGCCGCTCAGCAGGCGCAGGATGGCCGCATTGATGTCGCGCGTGTCCGCCGCGTTTGCGGCGCCAAGCCGTTTGCGGTATCGCGCGTAGAGCACGCCGAGTTGCCGGAGTTTGCCCTCCGCGGGCTTCTGCGCGAGCAGCCATTCCTGGATGTGTCCGGCGTCGTCTCCAAACGGCGACAGGGTTTCCACGAGCGTGTCCAGCGTGTCGGCGAGCGCGGACGCGGAGAGAAATCCGAGATGCCCGGCACCGTCAAATTCCTTTTTCGCCTCTTCCGCCGCCCGCCGGATGGTCACGCTCCGACGCACATCCGAGAGGGCCGGGGCGCGGAGAAGCCCGGCCTGGCGCGCCGATTGCACACACATTTCGCGAAGGCGCGTCATCGTGACCATGCGCGATGTGTCGACGAAAGCGCGCGCGAGGACCTGTCGGCGGACGAACTGGCGGCGCGCCAGTTCGGTGACGAATACGATCAGGTCGGCTCGGTTCATGCCGGGTTCAGAGTCCTCTCACGCAGCGGAATCCGAGATAGCCGCCGCTGCCCGTGGCGGGATTCGCGCCGGCGCGCGCGGCACACCGGAGGGCCGCCACCGGATTGTTCCAGTTGCAGCCGCGGGTGACGCGTTGCGCTCCGCCGGTCGGTCCCGTCGGATCGGCGGGCCATGCGTTGGTGGGGTGGGTGGCGTAGTAGTTGGTCCCGTACCAGTCCCAGCACCACTCGGATACGTTGCCGGCCATGTCATACAAACCGTAGCCGTTCGCCATGTCGGGGCCGGCCATGCCGCCGTTGAAGTAGCCGACGGGGGTGGTGTCCGTGTCGGTGGTCGCCGCTGTCTCGAACGGGTCGCCGCTGCCCTTGTAGTTGGCCTTCGATCCGTCGATGTCGTTGGTGAACGCGGCGCTCGTGCTGGGCCACGGATAGTGATTGGTCACGAGGCCGCCGCGGGCCGCTTTCTCCCACTCCGCCTCGGTCGGCAGGCGGTAGCCGTTCGCGCTCCACAGGACAAACGAGGCGTCGAGCACGTTGGTGCCCGTGCGGTACACGTTGGTCTTTGCGGCGTCGGTATGGTAGACGGGCGTCAGGCTGTCCATCTCGGAGCGCGCGTTGCACCATTTGACGCAATCGTACCATGTCAAGACCTGCACGGGATGGGTGCCGTCCGTCCCGGCGCCCGCCGCGAGGTCCGTGTAGCCGTTGGTCGCGGCCCACGATTTCACCGTGTCCCAGAGGCTCTTCCGGACCTCGTACTTGTCCATGTAAAGCGCGCCGACGGCGACTTCGTGAACGGGCGACTCCACGGGCTTGTTCACGTTGGTGTCCGAATTGCCCATCAGAAACAGGCCCGCGGGGATCAGCCGGAGGATGTCGCGGGATGGCCGTGCCGTCGTGGGGATCGGGGCCGCGACGGAAATCGTCACGTCCGTGACGGAACCGTATGCCACGGCTTCCCTATCGCCGTTGGCGAAATCGGAGAGATCGAAGGCCCATTCCAGGTTGAATCGGTCCACGGCGGCGGCGTTTGTCCAGACCAGCAGGTTGGGGCGGCTCCAGGCCACAATCGCCGAGTTGGTTCCGGCGGAAATCCGGTAGAACATCCTTGTTTGCGCGCCCGCCAATGCGGGGAAAGCCATGCACAGCGACAGGACGAAGGTGAGCCGGCGCAGCAGCATTTGTGTCCTCCTTTGACTATGGGCCGAATGTACTTCAGTGGACTGCCTGCGAAAAGGCGCAAAACGGCAAAAAAGAAGGGGAAGAATTTGTTTCCATCGTGTTGCATCGCCAGTATAGTTTCTTCGAAAACTTAACGAGGATTGAACCGAAAATGATCAAGGCGAAAGTCGTCGGTGCGGGCGGTTACGGCGGTGTCGGAATTACAGAGCTCCTTCTGCGGCATCCGGATGCGAGGATCGCGTGCCTGGTGGACGTGACGGACGTGGGCACGCCGTTGAGCGGTTTGTATCCGCACCTCTCGGGGTTCTGCGACATGAAGATCGTTGCGCCGGACAGCCCGGAGGCCCAGGCGCCCGCGGACGTGGTTTTCTTTTCGACGCCGGATGGCGTGGGCCAGCAATTCGCGCGCGCCGAGCTGGACAAGGGCAGCAAGGTCATCGATTACAGCGGCGATTTCCGCTTCAACGACCTGAACGAGTACGCGGAATACGCGCGGCGGATCGGCCGTGACCCTCAGCACAAGTCGCCGGACCTGCTTCCCGAGTCGGTCTACGGCCTGACGGAACTGCACCGGAAGGATTTGACGAAGAAGACCCGGCTGGTCGGCAACCCCGGCTGTTTCGCCGTGAGCTGCCTGATGGGGCTGTCGCCCGCGATGAAGTTCAACCTGGTGGACCCGGGGAGCCTGATCTGCGACTGCAAGACGGGTGTTTCGGGCGCGGGCAAGAAGCCGGCGGCCGTGTTTCATTACCCGGCCCGCTACGACCAGATGAACGTGTACAAGCTGGCCGGGCATCAGCACGTCATGGAGGTCGAGCGGGAGCTGGGCTTGATCGCGGGCCGGAAGATCAACGTCACGTTCACGGCGCAGGTCGTGCCGACGTGCCGCGGGATCATGTCCTGCCTGTACGGAACGCTGGTGTCGGGCATCACGCCGGAGAACGTGATGGAGGCCTACAAATCGTTCCACAAGGAAAACGCCTTCGTCCGTATTTTCGACCGCAGCGCCGCGATCGGCACGATGCACGTGCGGGGCACGAACTACTGCAACCTGATCGTGGATGTGGATGTGAGGACCAACCGCCTCCGCGTGGTGTCGCACATCGACAACCTGATGAAGGGGCAGGCGGGCAGCGCGCTTCAGAATATGAATATGCTGTTCGGATTTGCCGAAACCGCCGGCCTGGATCGGCCCGGCCAGTATCCGTAACCGGCCCTGAAGAGATGACCAATACCGTGACACGTTCGACGTTGCTCCTCCGCCTGATCCTGGGAGTCATTCCCTGCGCCGCCGTCCTGGTGTCGTGCGGCAAGAAGGACGCGGCGCCAACCGCTGCCGAGCAGGCAGCGGTCGCGCCGGGACTGCCCGTGAATGTTCCCCGAGAGATCGAGGAATACAAGGATCCCAAGGGCGTCTTCGTGGTCATGCTGCCGAAAGGCTACGTCTTCTCCGACAAGACGGTGGGCGACAAGCCGAAGTATATTTTCACGTATGGCACGTCGCTGAACCTGATCATCACCCAGGGGCCCGCGGCCGCCGACTGGGACAACGCCGCCGAGATGTCGAAGAAGCAGGACGAGATCAGGACGGGAAGCGCGGGTTTCCCTCCGGATATGTCGCTCCTGAAACGGGAA
Source organism: uncultured Lentisphaerota bacterium (assembly GCA_937870865.1). Classification (GTDB taxonomy): domain Bacteria; phylum Verrucomicrobiota; class Kiritimatiellia; order CAIQIC01; family JAGNIJ01; genus CALMZY01. Next base: position 17,805 of record CALMZY010000148.1, read on the forward strand.
CTCGTTTCGTTCGGAGGTCTCAAGGGATTTTTCACGCTGTTGGGTGGGAATCTGGCGGGGCAGGAGACCGAAATGATGGCCTACTATCTCGCGGCCGACGAGAAGCTGTTCACGCTGATTGTGACCTGGAAGGATCGCAACGCCGCAGTCCTTAATGAACAGGTGAAGGGCAGCATCACCAATAGTTTCAGGCTGGCCTCGTTCAAGAAGCCCGCGCCGGAAAAGCCCAAGCCCGCGCCGAAGGCCGAAGCGGCCCCCAAGGCGCCGACTGCAGCGGCCGCCGCAACCAATGCGCCCGCGCGGCCGGCGGCGGCTGCGGCCAAGCCGAAGCCCGAACCTGTTGCCCCGCCGCCGGAGCCCGTGGACCCTCGAAGCGAATCGGATTGGCTGACCGCACGGAACATGCTGAAGTTCACCGGCTCGATGAAGATGGGCGGTCAGCAGGTGGCGATGGTGAACAACAAGATCCTGAGAAAAGGCGACTCCATCGCCGTGATGGTCCGTGACACCGAGTTCGTCTTTATCGTGTCGGAGATCTCCGCCACCGGCGTGGAATACAAGCGGAAGCCGATAGAGTAGCGGAGACTCTACTCTGATTCCGCGGACGATTGCCGGAGTTCTGCCGCGGGGCCGATCGTGACCGGACCGCGCCAGATGCCTCCGTTCCCGCCCCAGTCGCTGACCCGCACGGCGAGGATATTCTCATCCCGGAGCTGTTCCTCGCTGAACTCGTACACGCGGAGCTTGTCCCACGCGGTCTCCTTGTCCGGCGGAAACGAGCCGCCGTGTCCGATTTTTCGCCCGTTCAGGAACGTTTCATCCGCGTCGTCCACCGCCCCGAGAAGGATGGCCAGGGGCTTGCCGCGCCAGCGTTCCAGGGCTTCGGCGGGCACGGTGAAGCGGACGCGATACCAGGCGGTCCCGTCGTAGTCCGGCAGCGCGGCATCTTCCCAGCGCAGCGGTACGGCGACGGTTTTCCAGCCGGAATCGTCGAAATCGATCTGCGCGCGAGCAGGTTCGTCGCCTGCGGCAATTTTCCATGCCCCCTCGATCGGCAGGCTGTTTGGAAACCGGATGGACGCGCGCCGCGTCACGAGCGTCCGGTTGCTTGAGGCGAGGGTGGTGTCGAAGGTCCACGTGGAGCTGAAACTCGCGCGTTCGGTCGGGACCAGGACATCGGCCAGCTTTCGGGTCTGCCGGGCTTCCAGTTCAATCGGATGCTGCTCGTCGGCGATCACGTCGCCTTTCTCGTCGGTGATCTTCCACTCTTCGGAAAAGCCGTTGAACGGCTCTGCAGAGAGAGAGCGGGCCCAGAGGGTTTTCTGAATGATGTCGCCGGGCCGATACACGGAGGAAGGATTCTCGCTCATCCAGAATGTGCCCGGCTCAGGCCAGGAAAGCGCGTGAATCTGCGCGTGCTGTTGCCTGCGCTTGGAGGGCGCTTCGCGGTACTCCTCGATCAGTTCCCGGCCGCGCGCCACCATCGGATCCGCCGCGAACGTGCGCCAGAGAAGCCCGCGTTGGCAGTAGTTGACGAGGGAGAGGAAGAGCATCGCCTGGTCGAGAACCAGGTACTTGTCCGCGATCTCGCCCGTCTTCCAGTTCACGCTGTCGCGAAAGCCGAAGGCCTCGGGTTTCCCGTTGACCATGCAGGGAGTGCGCAGGCCGTAGGACTCAAGCCGTTGGAGGTTCTCGGCGACGTCCCGGGGGAAGAGGCTGACCGCCAGCGCGCTGGCGTGCGGCGTGACCACCTCGTCCACGAGGCCGTTCATCCCGAGGTAATTCCCCTTCGGCGAGACGCAGGCCGACCAGCCCCAGACGGGCGCGCCGATCTTGAGCCCGTGGACCATCTGCGCCCACGCGAAGTGGGCGGACGACAGGCCGAGGGACGTCCCGCGGTTGTCCATGAACAGGTCGCAGATGAATTGCATGAACAACCCGCCGCCCTGCCAGCCCCACTTGAAGTACTTCACGCCGTACATCTCTTCCATCGAGAGGTCCTGCTTCTCCCACGTGGACGGGGGAACCTTGCCGGAGGCGATCATCAGGAACTGGCCGAGAATCTTGTCCTCGCCGCGATAGAAATATACCGGGTTCCTCGTCTCTTTTTCCCGGACATCGAACGCGTAGCGAATCTTGTCCGTGCCGGGCTCCCAGAATTTCTCCCAAGGAATTTCATCGAGGAACGCCGTGCAGCGGGCGGCGAGCGGCGGGAACGTCTGGCGGACAACGATCAGGCCCGCCGGCAGCTTGTTGTAATCCGAGATGTTGCTTTCGCCCGGCTTGGCCGTGCGGTCGTTTCCGTCCGGATCGATCCAGTTCCCGTACAGCCGGTGCCAGTTCTCGTAGGTGTCCAGGCTGTCGAGGATCTTCGTGATGCGCGCAATCGCGTATTCCTCCTCGACGTACCCCAGCTTGTACGCCATGCAGAGCGACGTGAGATACAGCCCGATATTGGTCGTGTTGGTGATGTCCTTGGCCTGGTTGGAGTCGTAGGGGAGACCCGTGATCGGCGAAATGTAGTAATCAATGTAACGCCAGGTGTCCCTCATCAGCTCGCGAAGATACGTGCGGTCGCGGTAACGGATGTTGCCCGGCCACGGCGCGGCGTGCAGAATGGCGGCCGGGAGAAGGAAAAGGGCGACAATCAGCGAAACGGCTTTTTTCAAAACGAGGTCCTCCGTTTGATCGAGCGTTACCGTACGCTAGTGTTGTGTAACCGCAATAGCTTTACAATGGCAGAGGCAGGTTTTGCGCTGG
>CALMZY010000149.1 GCA_937870865.1 uncultured Lentisphaerota bacterium
CCTCCCGATCCGCGCCGCCACCGCAGTCGCCGCGCGCGGCGTGGACGGCGATGCTCGCACGCACGGCAGCAATTCCGATCTGCCCGGCGATCCCGACGTCTACACGCACCGCAGCGGGCGCACCGGCCGCGCCGGACGGTCGGGCATTTCCATCGTGCTCGTTCACATGCGCGAGGATTACAAGATCCGCGCCATCGAGCGGATCATGAACAAGCGGTTCGAGCACAAACCCGTGCCCACGGGCCGCGAAGTGTGCGAAGCGCAGCTCGTCGGCCTGCTGGAAAAGATAAAGAAGATCGAGCCGGCTGAAACCGCGCAGCTCGATCCACATCTGCCGAAGATCAATGAGGTGCTCGGCGACATGTCGCGCGAGGAAATCATCAAGCGATTCGTTCTCGGCGACTTCAAGCGGTTTCTTGAATACTACAAGAACGCGCCCGAAGTGAACGTCGAGACGCATCATAACCCCCGCGACGAGCGGCCCAATCGCCGTGACCGTCCCGAATCGATTCGTGAACCGTTTCAAGGCCCGGTGGTCGGCCTGCGCGTGAACATCGGCAGGATGAACGGCCTCACTGTTCCCTCGCTGATTGGTCTCATCAATCGCGCCACGCCGGGCCCGATGCTGAAGATCGGGCGCATCCGGATCCTGGAGCGGGACAGCGTTTTCGAAGTTGCCGCCGGCGCCGAGGAAATCCTTCTTCCGAACCTCAACAAGGCCAACTTCAACAACCGCCCCGTGAAGTGCGTCCGTGAGCGCGGAGAGTCCCGGGACGATGGCCCTCGCCATCACCCGAAGCGCGAACATCCCGGGAGCTTCGAACCCTTCCGGAAGAAGAAGCCCTTTCGGCACGGCCCGGGGTCGAGATAGCGTGGATCAGTGACCCGTATTGATCACTGGTTACTGAACACCGGTCACTGCTTTCCGCAGATCGAGCACGGCTTGCCCTCGTTCGATCCGCAGGGGCGGCCCTCGAGACCCGTGCCGTAGAACCGGCAGCCGGGCCGGTGGCGCATCCCGGTCTTTATGTTTAGCCAGTAGTTGGTTGAGGATGCTGAATCGCCGGTCGTGCCGGTGTATCCCTTGGGAAACCTGGGGAAAAGAATGATCAGCTTGACGCCCTGTTTGGCGCAGACGCGCTCCACCATCTTGAACCGCTCGAGCGAGGAGGGCTGGAGTCGCTCCGGGTCCTGGCTGTACGAGATCAGCGCCAGAACCGGTTTCTTGCCCGTCGCGTCGGCATAGTGCAGGGCCTGTCCGAGCCCCTCGTGCCACTTGTGCGGCCAGTCCAGCTCGATCACTTCCGTGTCGGTCATCACGTCGATTCGCCCGCCTTCGACGCGGACCTCGTGCCGGGCGCCGAGCTCTTCCGAGAGGTAGTCGCGCCATTTCGCCTCCGGCGCCTGCGACGGCAGATCGAACTGGTAGGACGTCCACGCCCATGACGTTTGGAGCGCGGCCGCCGCAATCATCCCCATCAGCCCTGAAAGCTTCAGGTTCATGCCGGAAAGATACCCCGGTTTCCAAGGTTTGGAAAATCGCGTCAAAAAACGTCCAACGTTTGGAAAAGTTGGCCGCAAGAAGGCGCTGGCGAAGATTGTTCGAGCTCGTGTGCCTCTTTGCGGCCAATGTATTCTTGTTTTGCACACTTGCCCCCTTTGCGCTAAAAAGCCTGCACCTTTTGGAGGATGCGTTCGCAGATGGGCTGGCTTTCGAAAATCGGGGTGTGGGCGCTCGGCAAACTGCGGGGCCCGGCCTATGTGGCTGCCGTGATCTGGGCGGTCCTGCGCGCGGCTGTCGACCGACAAACCTGGCCGAGGACCGTGTTGAACGTCCTGGCCCGCCAGGTTCTTTTCACGGGTATCGAGGCGACGCGCTTCATTCTCCTGCTGGCGTTCATGGTGGGCATTCTCATCGTGGTCCAGACGCAGGTCTGGTTGAGCAAGGTCGGCCAGACGGGCCTGCTCGGGCCGGTGCTGGTGATGGTGGTCGTACGCGAGGTGGGCCCGCTCCTCGTCAATTTCGTGGTCATCGGCAGAAGCGGGACGGCGATGGCCACCGAACTGGGGAACATGAAAATCTCCGGCGAGGTCCGCCTGCTGGATGCGCTCGGGCTGGACCCGTTCGTTTACCTCGTGGTTCCCCGCGTGCTGGGAGCGGCGATTTCCATTTTCTGCCTGACCGTCATCTTCATCGTCGGCGCGTTTGTCAGCGGTTATTTCAGCGGGCTGCTCCTCGGCGCGAACGTCGGCCAGCCCGGCCTGTTCACGATGAGCGTGTTCCGCGCCGTCCAGCCGGCGGATGTTTTCAACCTGCTGGCCAAGACGTTCATCCCCGGGCTGGTGACGGGCGCGATCTGTTGCACGGAAGGGTTGGGCGTGAGCACGGCGGTGACGGAGGTCCCGCAGGCCACGAGCCGCGCGCTGGTCCGGTCGGTCGGCGCCCTGTTCGTGATTTCGGCGCTGGTGAGTCTGCTGACATATATGTGAAGAGTAACAATCGTCCTCGTCGTCGTCCTCGCACTCGTTCTCGGATCGAGTACGACGACGAGATCGAGGACGAGGACGAAAACGAATGTCTGACGAAGTCATACTGTCCTTCGAAAGCGTGACGCTCCCGCCTCACCCCCCCTACGAGGCGGGGCTGGCCGGCGTGTCGTTCTCGCTGAACGCCGCGGAGCTGATGCTCGTCCGGGTCGAGCAGGGGCTGTCGCGGCTGGCGTTCGCGGACGCAGCGCAGGGCCTTGTCGAGCCGGATTCCGGACGCGTGATGTTTCTCGGCGAGGACTGGCGCTCGATGCCGCCGAACCGCGCGGCGGAGCGCCGGGGAAGCATCGGCCGCGTGTTTGAGGCAAACGGATGGATCAGCAACCTGGATGTGGACGAGAATATCACGCTCGCCCAGCGTCATCACACGTCGCGCCCGGAAGGGGAGATCGTGGCCGAGGCAAGCGCGCTGGCGGCGCAGTTCGGGCTCGCCGAACTGCCGCGTGTACGCCCGGCCGTCGTCCGGCATGCCGACCTGCGGCGGGCCGAATGGGTGCGCGCGTTCGCCGGTTCGCCGCGGCTGATCCTGTTGGAGAATCCGACGAAGGAGGCTTCCGGGAATGCCCTGCCGTCCCTTGTCACTGCCGTGAAGGCGGCGCGCGGGCGCGGCGCCGCGGTGATCTGGATCGCGGACGACGAGCGCATCCTGTCGAAGGTCGGGCCGGATGCAACCTGCCGATTTGAATTCAGGGGAGACGGATTGGTCCCCTGGGAGGGAAATACACAACATGGCTAAGCCGTTTAAATTCCGATACGTGAACGAAATTGCCGGCGGATTCGTCATTCTGGTCGCGGCGCTGTTGATTGTCGGCGTCGTC
>CALMZY010000150.1 GCA_937870865.1 uncultured Lentisphaerota bacterium
ACAAACGCGCCGCCGAGGTCGAGAAGCGTAAGATCATCGCCGGCTTCGAGGTGATATTGCTCGCGCAAGTCCTTTGGCAGAGTGACGACTCCTCTTTGTCCCATCTTTAGTAATGTTGATACGGGCATAGGCCGCTCCTGTCTGATTTACAGATAATCAGTACATCAGAATAGCAGATTAGTCAAGGTGGGAGACGCCCTACTTCCCCGAATACTTCACATCATCCACCCGGAAGCTCCCGCTGCCGGACCACCGGCCGGGTTCGACGAACAGCAGGATCTTTTCGACCCGGTCCCGGCCGGGGACGATCTTGTCCGCGATCCGCGTGTCGAACTTGAGGACGGTCCATTCGCTGTCGGTGTACGCGCTTTGCGGGTTCATGTCCTGCTGAAGTTCCTCGCTGCACCAGAGCTTGCCGAGCAGGTTGACCCGGCCCTTCACCCGCATCGTGACCCAGCGGTACAGGGCGAGCCGTTCGGGATCGACCTTGAACGTGACGAAGTTCCAGCCGTGGGTCTTGGTGAATTCCACGCTCAGGCATTTGCCGCCGTCGGGCCCGTCCGTGACCTTGAAGGTCCAGTTCGTGTCCCCGTTTTCCCACCCGGCGAGGGAGCCGTCCTCGAAATCGTACATCACGCTCTGCACCGGCGCCGGGTTGGCCGTGGCGCGGACCGGCGCGGACGCGGGTGCGAGGTGCCCGAACTTGTCCACCGCCGCGAGCGTCAATTCATACTCCCGCCCGCCTTCGAGAAGCACCGCCTGGGTCTCGGCCTCGTTCGCGAACGAGATCGGCAGCAGCTCAATGATCTTCGCTTCGCCCCGGGCCGCCGCCGGCGTCGCGGTCAGGATGTACTTGGAGACGCCGTCGCCTTCCGGGTCGGCCGGTACGGTCCAGGACAGCTCGATCGTCCCGCCCGCCCTGCCGGTGCGCGCCTCGATGCGGCTGATCGCGTGCGGCGGCAGGATGTCCTTCGCGGCCTCCAGCGTGAGGTTGTCCAGCGCCGGCCTCGGGCCGGCTGGTTCCGCTTCGATCCGGACCGCGCACAGCTCGCGCGCTCCGGCCGGCATCTCGAACAGCCAATGCACCCAGCCCGAACCCGCCGCCGTGCCGGCGGCGGCCGCGGCGACGAAGCGTCCGTCCACGCCCGCCTCGCATTTCAGCACGCGCAGGTCGCGCGTCCAGATCGAGAGGTGCTTGCCGAAGTGGAAATCGAGGAGGCGGTTGCTGGTCAGCGTGCCCGTCAAGACGACGGCCGGCGCGGCGGTCTTGAGCTCCAGGCAGAGTTTCCCGTGCTGGGGATCGTCGCGCCCGATGACCGGCGTTGCGCCGCGGGCCTCCCAGACGGCGTAGGGCGGCGCCTCCGGCGGCAGCTCGAAATCGTCCACGACGCCCGACATTCCCGCGCGCCTTACGAAGTTGCTCATCACGGAGCTGCGCGCGAACAGGTCCCAGATCAGGCCGCTGCGCGCGTTTTCGATCAGCATGATCATCGGGCCCAGCTCGATGCCGACGTAGAGCGGGCTGACGAAGTTGTTCTGCGGGTTGACGGAACTGGTGAAACCGTATTTGCCGTACACGCGGTCGCCGAATTCCGCCCGCACGTAGCGCGCCGCGTCCATCGAGAGCGCGGGCACGTGCGGCAGCGCGCCGAGGATCGAGGTCGTGGCGACGGTGCCGTCGTTGGCGACCGGCCCCGGCGGCGCGGCGTGGCTGTAGGATTCCTTGCCGAAGCAGTCGTTGAGGCCCCACAGCGTCGGCGGGTATCCGTTCACGCGCATGTTGAAGGCGCGGTCGGCGAGGATCGCGTTGACCGTGTCGAGCCAGTAGTCGATCTTGCGGTCGCGCAGGCGGCTGAAGGGAATGAACGACTGCGGGACCTGCCGGCAGAACAGCGCCCCGGCCAGCACGCACTCGTAGCCGGAATATTCGCCGAGCGTGTACGAATCCACGTAGCGCTCCCACGTGACCTGCGGGATCGGGTGCGTGTCCGACCCGAGGGCGAGCGCGTAGATCAGGAGCGAGTTGTCCGCGAAGCCGCTCATGTTGAAGTTCAGCAGGCCGTCGGTCTCGTAGTACTCCTTCGAGACGTGGAGCGGGACCCAGCCGAACGACATCAGGTCGGGACTGCCGTCGGGCCGCTTCGCGACGAACTGGTCCCACTGCACGTTGTCGTAAATCTTCTTCGCGAGGTCCGCGACCTCGGTCCCCTGGAAGAACTCGCCGGCCAGCACGACGCCCGCGATGAAGTCCGCGCTGTCGCACGGCGCGACGCAGTCGAACGGCAGCATCCTGCCGGTGCGGCCGTCGACGTAGTGCCAGTACAGTCCGAACTGTCCCTCGACGTATCCGTCGTCCGGATCGGCCGGGTCGTCCCAGAACGCGTTGAGGATGCGGAGCGCCCGCTCGTAGCCCTGCTCGCGGGTGATCCAGCCGCGCTCGACGCCGATGCACACGGCGGCCAGCTCGAAGCCCGTCGCGGCGACTTTGCCGTCGCGTCGGTCGGTGTGGTCGATCGCGATGCCGGTCTCCGGGTATACCTCGTTCCAGAAGTAGTCGAAGATCCGGCGCTGCAAATCATCCAGAAACTGCTCGTCCTCGGGCGCCAGCGTGTATGGCGGCAGGCAAGCCACCGGCGGCGGTTCGGGGGCTTTTCCGGGCGTGCGGCAGCCGGGAAGCAGGGCGGCAAGAACAAGGAACAACGCGAACGACACGATTCGACGATGCATGGAATTCCCTCCTGGAGCCGGAGACAGGCGTGCCTGAACCGCGCCGCAATGGCAAGCCAAAGATGCGGCGGCGCGCGTCTCGCGCGCCCGCGGGCCGGTCCGGAGCGCTTGCGTTGCCCCCTGTTTCCCGCCTATGCTGTCCCCATGACTGCAAAGAGCCGCTTCGCCCTGGTCTGCCTGATCGTCTTCGTGGCGGCGGTCCTGCGGCTCATCTTCCTGCACCAGTTCATGCTCTCCGATTTCTTCGACTGCCCCGTGCTGGACATGCGCACGTATCTCGAGCAGGCCCAGGTGGTCGCGCGGGATGGCCTCGCCGGGCTGGGCGTGATCTGGCGCCCGCCGCTCTACCCGTACCTGCTCGGCCTTTCGCTCCGGGTGGCCCAGGACAGCGTCCTGCCGGCGATGATCGTCCAGGTGCTTCTCTCCAGCCTGAGCGCGGGGCTGGTGTACCTGGTCGCGCGGCGCTTCGCGTCGGACGGCGTGGCGCTCGCGGCCGCGGCGCTGTACGCGGTTCACTGGCTTGCCGTTTTCTTCTCCGCGCTGCTCGTCGGCACCAGCCTGTTCGTCTTCCTCGTCCTGCTGGCACTGTGGCTGCTGCTCCTGTCGGAGGCGAAGCACAGCCCGTGGCTGATCCTGGCCGGCCTCGCCGCGGGGCTGTCCTCGCTCGTCCGCACGGAGGTCCTCGTGTGCATTGTGGCGTGGGCGGCGTGGATCGCCTGGCGCCGGCAGTTCGCGCGCGCGGCCCTGTTCGCCGCCGCGGCCGTCCTGCCCATCCTGCCGATCACGTTTCACAACTACCGCATGAGCGGGCAGTTCATTCCCGTCACCGCGATCGGCGGCTACAATTTCTTCGTCGGAAACAACTCGACGGCCGACGGCAAAACAGTGTGGGCATCCAAGGGCGCCCTGTATGAGCTCGCCGTGCCGGAGGATCTCTCGCCGCTGGAGAACCAGTCGCGCTACATGGAGGCCGCGCTCGAAGACATCGCCGAACATCCCGCGCGCTTCGCCGGATTGATCCTCAAAAAGGCGTACTACCTTCTGAACGCGTACGAAATTTCCAGCAACCTCGACATCTACTACGTCATCTCCGACACCAGCCCCATGCTGGCCGTCCTGGCCTTGCTCTCGTTCGGGATTCTTCTGCCGCTGGCGGTGGTCGGGCTCGTGTTCGGGAAATACGACCGGCGCGCCGCGGCGCCGGTCTTCCTGTTCATGATTCCGTTCGCGCTCGTGCTCCTGGGCTTTTTCATCACTGCCCGTTTCCGCTCGCCGCTGATCCCTCTGCTCTGTGTCTTCGCCGTGCTCGGCGCGACGGCGATCCGGGACGAGAGGAGGAGCCTGCTGACGGGGGGACGCACGATGCTCCTGATGTTCCTGTTCCTGCTGGTGTTCTGCAACACGCAGTTCTTCGGCGTCGCGGATCCCCGCGACAATCTCGAGATCAACCTCCAGCAGGCCTTCGCGTTCCAGGGCCGGCAGAAAACGGACGCGTGCCGCAAAATCCTGAAACGCGTGCTGACCGTGGACCCCCGCTCGGTGCCGGCCATTTACCTGTGGCAGCAGTTGCCGGAAAATTAGAGTCTTTCCTAATCCTTCTCGTAATCGTAATCTCAATCGTACTCGTAATCTCCCCCCGCCTGAATCGGGATTACGATTAAGATTACGAGTACGATTACGAGTAGGAGTAAGGGTAAGAGCGAGAGACACTTATGACAGTCCGCACACGATTTGCGCCGAGTCCGACCGGCCATGTTCACATCGGGAACATCCGGGCGGCGATCTACAACTGGCTCTTCGCCCGACACGAGGGCGGGAAATTCCTGCTCCGCATCGAGGACACCGACCGCGAGCGCTCGACGCCCGAAGCGGTACAGGCGGTGCTCAACGCGATGGACTGGCTTGGCCTGAACTACGACGAGGAGCCGCTCTACCAGTCCACCCAGACGGCCAAGCATCTCGAGGCCGCCGAGACGCTGCTGTCGAAGGGTCTCGCCTATAAAGAGGACAAGGGCGGCACCGGCAAGGGCGAGGCCGTGATTTTCCGCATGCCCGGCACCGACATGTCGTTCCATGACGAGATCAAGGGCGACCTGCACAAGGCAGCGGCCGACATGAAGGATTTCGTGATCGTGCGCTCGAACGGCACGCCGGTCTTCCATCTCGCGAACATCGTCGACGACATCCACATGAACGTCACGCACGTCATCCGCGGCGACGA
>CALMZY010000151.1 GCA_937870865.1 uncultured Lentisphaerota bacterium
TCTTCCTGGTGGATTTCCCGGCCTCGTCGAACAGGTACTACACACTGCCGACGACGACGAACCTGTTCAGTGCGTCCGCGAGGACCAACCTGAGCACGCACAGCCCCGGCAGCGTGCCCAGCATGCGGCTGAAATCGGAGCTGGCGATTCCGGCACAAGGCGTGCGCGTTTGGGTTGAGCGGCCGTAGGAGTTCCAGGTTTCAAGTTCCAAGCTGGAGGCGAGTCGACTTGGAACCTGGAACTTGAAACTTGGAACAGAAGCGCAGGGCTTCCCGCCCTTTCTTGACTTCGAATCCTGCCGGGCGTACGTAAAGAGCGAGAGTCCATATGAAGCGCCGCACGTTGCTCAAGCTCCTGCTCCTTCTCTTTCCGTTTTCCGTCCTTCCGTCTTCCGTCCACGGCTGGGGCGGGCGCGTGCACATGGATATCAATCGCGCCGCGGCGCTGAACGTCCCCGACGACATGGCGGCCTGGCGCGACTACGCGAAACTGCTCAGCCGCTACAGCATCCAGCCCGATCTCTGGAAGGGCACGGACGAGGCCGAAGGGTCCCTCCATTACCTCGATGCCGAACGCTTTCAGCCGATCGCGATCACCAACCTTCCGGAGGACCACGCGCGGCTTTTCGAGCTGACCGGCCGCGACGCGGCGGCGGACGGCCTCCTGCCGTGGGTCATCATGGATGTGCAGAACAAGCTGACGCAGGCCATGGCCAGCAACGACTGGGAATTGGCGGCGCGCTGCGCGGCGGCGCTCGGACATTACGTGGCGGACGCCCATCAGCCGCTTCATACCACGGAGCATTACGACGGGAGCCGGACCGAGGACGGCTCCGGACTGCATTTGCGGTGGGAAGAGAAGATGCCGTTCTTCTTCTGGAAGACGGAGCTCATCTCGCCCGCGCCGGCGCAATACATCAAGGATCCGTGGAGCGCCGTCCTGCAGTGGCTCGACCAATCGCACGCCAGGTTCCGGCCGATTTACACGGCCGACCAGAAGGCATCCGACGAATCCGATGAAGGCGTCGGGTCCGCGGATTACTACGGCAGGCTCTGGAAAGATTCGCGGGGCGTTTTCGTGGACCAGGTCAACGCGGCCGTCAGCGACCTGTCCAGCCTCTGGTATACCGCGTGGATCCGGGCCGGCCGCCCTCCGATTCCGAAGCCGCCCGTGAAGATCTCGGACGCCTCAATCTGGACGAAGCAATCCGTCGCGGTCACGATCCCCGTGATCCCGCTCCTGCTGGTGCTTGCCGGTGTCGGCGTAATCGTTCTGATCATCAGCATGGCCCGCCGCCGGACCTGAGCCCGGCTCGAACCCCGCGAAAAGAATGGATTGGATTTCCCCGCCCGCCGCCGGGGAAGGCTTGCGCCGCTCCGCGGCCTGTTTCGGCCGATTCGAAAGCCCCAGGCGAAGCCGGGTCTTGGTGTGATGCTGCGTCATCGGGGTCTGCGCACATCTTGTGTCGCGCGCCGTTCGTCCTCGTCCCTCGTCGGCGTCCTCGGTTGTGCGAAATCGAGCACGAGGACGAGGAGGAAGACGAGGACGATATCCGGCGCCTATCCTCTTTGCTTGTGGTCGTCAGCCTGCTCTGAGCAATCAGCGGATCAGAAATCCCGCGCGCACTCGGCGATGATCGCTTCGTCGATCACGGGCTTGTTTTCCGAGAACGCCTGGATCAGCGCCAGCATGCAGAGGCGGTTGATGCGGCGGCAGACGCCGCCGGCCAGTTTCTGGACCGCCGCCACGGCCGATGCGTCGAACAGCATGTCTTCCCGGCCCGCCACGAGCAGGCGGAACTTGATGTACTGGTCCGTGTCCACCGCCTCCAAAGGCTTGAGCTCGCTGCGCAGGTACATCCGGTTGCGAAGAGACTCGTAGCTCGGGTTCTCGAGCCGCTTGAGGAATCGCTGCTCGCCGAACAGGATGCACGTGGACAGCTTGCGCTCCGGGATCTCGATGTTGCTGATCGTGCGGATCAGGTGAAGGCTTTCGGCGCTGAGGAAATGGCATTCGTCGATCAGAATGACCAGCTTCCGGCCGTTGTTGTGAAGGTTGATGATGGCGTCGCTGAGAAGCTTCAGCATGTCCTGCGTGGCGACCGGCGGCCGCGGGATGGCGATGCCGAGTTCGTTCAGGATCTCGCGCAGGAGCGCGGTCTTGCCCATGTTCGGGCACACCAGGACGAGGATCGGCTCATACCGGGCCGGGTCCAGGTTGCGAAGAAGCATCTGCGAAACGAGCGTCTTGCCGGTTCCGCTGAAGCCGGTGATCAGGCCGAGGGAAATGTCGTGCTCGATCACCATCATCATGCGGATGAAGGCCACGTCGTGCGCATCGGTCCGATAGAAGAACACGGGGTTGACCGCGTCCGAGAACGGATTCACGGTCAGGCGATGGAAGGAAAGGAAGTCGTGCGCGTGCGCGTGCGCCGGCGCCGGTGCGCCGGGGACCGGCTCGTGCTCGACAGCGGGCACATTCAGCAGGCCTTCCAGGTCCGGAATGGCGTGGGCCGCCTGCGGCGCGGCCATCACCGGGTTCATCCTGTCGGACAAGGGCTTCTCGCTGATCGGCTTCGTATACATGTTCAACCTCCCGCGTTCTTACCGTCAACCGAACACGCCTGGGCTCAACGCGCCCCCGAAAAAAAGAGCCGCGAGATCTTTCTCCAGCGGCTCGGAGGCTTCCTGCGTTTCCGGGCGGGCAAACAGCTTTCCCGCAATCTGCCCGAAAAGTTTCGCGTTTTCGGAATCCGGGTGCGTGACGATCAGGGGCTTCCGCAACCGGTAGGACAGCTCCACGTTGGGGTCCTTGAGCACGTACCCGAGGTAGTTCGGATTGTACTTCAGGAACCGCTGCGAGCAGGCCGTGATGTTGTTGTACACCGACACCGCCTCCGGGATGTTCTCGGCCTGGGTGACCAGGACGTGGACCGCGCCCCGGGCGTTCATGTCGCGCGGCACCTTGATCATGCTGTAGGCGTCGAGGATCGACGCGGC
>CALMZY010000152.1 GCA_937870865.1 uncultured Lentisphaerota bacterium
CCTGGGAGGTTTCCTTCAATCCAACTTCGTTCCCCGGTTTTTTGTGACCCTCTATTTCTGGAAAGGCTGGCTGGGTCTGCTTCTGAAGATTTTCGGACTGCCGGCGCTGGCGATCGGAATCGCCGGACTCCTTTTCTGTGTCTCCGGCCGCGGGCGCCTCGTGGGGATCGGGCTGGGTGTCGGTTACCTCGCGCAGTGCTTCCTGACCTCGTACACGACCCCGTCGCACGATTACTGGCACCTGCAGGCCGTTCCGTTGATGGCGCTCGGATGGGGTTTCGCGGCCTGCCGTTTCAGCGACTGGCTCCGATGCCGGCTCCCGTCGCGCGCGGCCCGGGTGGTGATCGGTGTGATCCTCGTGACAGCCCTTGCGTGGAGTACACGCCCTGCCCTGTGGGTCGCGGAGGATGGCGGCTCGCCGGGGTACGAGCGTCTGGCGCGCGAAGTGGGCGAGGCGGTCGGACACAGTCCGCGCGTGGTCATTCTGGATTCCTGCTATGGCCGTCCCTTGTGCTACTTTGCCTGGATCTCCGGCTGGTGGTGGCCGGAGACCGCGGACCTAGCGGCCGAGACACTGCATGGGATGACGCCCGTGGACGCGAAGGAGCGGTTCGCGCGGGATTACGCCCCGCGCGCCCCGGAGTTCTTCGTGGTCCGCAATCTGATCGAGTTCGAGCGCCAGAAGGATCTGAAATCGTTCCCGGAAGACGAGTTTGTGTTGCTTCGCAATGCTGAACGCTACAGGATTTATACTCTTCGCCGGACAGGTGACGGCCGGCATCAAGAGGTAGAAACGCACGCAAGGAATATGGAATGAGCAGTTCTCAGCGAGTGTTGGTGACAGGGCTTGTGTTGGTGCTGGCGGTCGTGATGGCCGTCGCGAGTTTTGCCTCCGTGGATCATGACGATTCGCGGCAGGTGGCGAAGTATGCCCTGTTCTGGTGCGGAATCCCTCTCAGCGGTGTGTGTTTGTTCCTGGCGGGACGACGGGCTCTCAGAAGGGAAGAGAATCTAGCGCTGTCTCTCGGCGAACTTGCGGGCCGGCGTCTGGATGGGGCGATTGTGCTGGCGTCCTTCCTGTCGCTGTTCTTCGAGCTGTTGCTGATCCGTTACCAGGCGTCGTTATTGCCGATCATCGCTTACTTCAAGAATATCAGTTTGCTGGCGTGCTTCCTGGGGCTGGGCATCGGATTCGCCCTGGGCGATCGGCAGCCGATCCGCTTGTCGTTGTTCGCCTTCTTGTTGTTGTTCCAGACAGCCTTTCTCTACGGCGCGCATCTTCTTCTTCCCCGCATCCTGAATCCCATAACGGAGAACCTCGCCATGGGGCTCGGCGTGGCATGGACGAAGGCCGGCTTCATCTACAGCTACTCCTTTCTGACGGTGATCTTCGTCACGACGGCCCTGGTCTTCATTCCGCTCGGACAGATGGTCTCGTTTCTGATGTCACGGCAGCAGCCCTTGAAGGCCTACTCGTTCAACTTGATCGGAAGCCTGCTGGGGATCGCGGGCTTTTCCCTCATCTCGGCGTTGAGCACCCCTCCTCTGATCTGGTTCCTGGCATCCTTTCTGGTCCTTCTCTGGTTCGTGCCGAAACCGTCTTTTTCCCTCGGGGCGCTGCTTCTCGGATGTGCGGGCGTTTGCGCGATTGAGGGCATCAATCCGAATTTCGTGGCGCATGGTTTCGTGAAGATCTTCAGCCCGTACCAGGTGCTTTCGTTGGACTTTCGTTCCCGGGACGACGGCTCCAAGTTCTACCTGATGGTCAACCATGACTATTTTCAGCGTGTGTTCAACTTGAGCACGGAAGGGCGTGAGCGCAACGCCATGGAGGAACACGCCGCGGCCTACTATGAATTTCCGTATCTGTTCAAGGAGGCGCCCGAGCGAGTCCTCGTGGTGGGCGCCGGAACGGGCAATGACGTCGCGGGCGCTCTGCGCAAGGGAGCCTGGCAGATTGACGCCGTGGAGATCGATCCGGTGATCATGAATCTGGGCCGGCGCTATCACCCGGAGCATCCCTACAAGTCCCCCCGTGTTCATTCCGTGGTCAACGATGCCCGCACGTATATGAAGCGGTGCGCTCCGGGAACCTACGACCTGATTGTCTACGGGTTGCTCGATTCGCACACGTTGCTGAGCAACCTCTCGAATGTGCGCCTGGACAGCTTCGTCTACACCGTGGAGGCTCTGGAGGACGCGCGGAGACTCTTGAAAGACGATGGGATCGTCTCTTTGACCTTCAACGCGGTGAACTACCAGCAGGGCCGGAAGATATTCAAGATGCTGAGGGAAGCGTTTCCCGGCTACACGATTCGCGCCTACCTGATGCATTTCGACAAGGGCGTGGCGTACGTGGTGGGGCACGACCTGCCGACTCCGCCCCTGCGCGAGGGCGAATTCGGGATGGAGGATTACACCTCGTTTTACTCCGCCAATCTGGAGGAAGTCGATGCGTCCACCGATGATTGGCCGTTTCTTTACATGCAGAAGCGCGTGTATCCGCGCAGCTATCTGCTGATGAACATCATTCTCCTTCTGACCTCCTTCTTGATGATTGCCGGGTTCTTTCCTCGATCGGGGTTCCGCTTGAACGTGGAATTCTTCGCCTTGGGGGCCGGTTTCATGTTGATCGAGACCCGGGGGATCACTCAACTGGGGCTGTCTTTCGGAAACACATGGTACGTGATCGCCTTGATGATCGGCGCGATCCTGGTGCTGGCCTATCTGGCCAACCATCTGAGCATGCGCGTGCCCCGCATCTCCGTGGGGGCCTGCTACCTTGCGCTCCTCGCCCTGCTGGCGTGCGATGCGGCGTTGGACGTGATTGGCCGCCTTGGGAAGTCGTCCATGCTCCTGGCGCCGTGTTTGCAGTTGATTGTCCTGACGTTGCCCCTGTTCTTCTCCGGGCTGGTGTTCTCGCGCGAACTCAAGCGGCATGGATCCATTGCTGTTGTTTTTTCGTCGAACTTGTTGGGCTCCATGCTGGGTGGTCTCCTGGAATACAGCGCCATGTTTACGGGATATCATTCGCTGTCCTGGTTTGGCTTGGGGGTGTATGCGTTGGCCTGTGTGAGCTGGTTGGTAAACCGCAAGCGCCTGGGCGCATGAAGCCGCCGGCGTTCCGCCTGTGAATACTCGTCTTTCAGCGCTGTTCTCGAAACACCTTCTGGACCGCAGGGCCGGGCACCGGGCTCGGGTTCTGGCCGCGTTCGAGGAGAAATGTCAGCTGAGCCGGCTCAATCCCGTCCGCCGGACGGACCTGCAGAATCAACGGCTTGCCGAAATCCTTGTGTACGCGCAGGAGCATGTTCCGTTTCATCGCGAACAGGCGCCGCGCCGCGAGACGATCACCCCGCAGAACGCGCGATCCGTCCTCTCGCTCTTTCCCGTGGTCCGGCGTGCCGACATCCAGCGGAATCCCGAAGCGTTTGTGTCTGACGCTCCCGGCCCGTGCGTTGACGATGCGACCGGCGGCTCCACGGGGACGCCGATGATGTTCCGGGTCGACCGGAACACCCAGATCGCGCGCGAGTCGTCGCTCCTGTGGGCCAACAGCCTCGCCGGCCGGATCCCGGGCGAAAAGGTCGCGATGCTTTGGGGTTCTGTCAGCGATGTGCAAGGCGCCACGGGGCAGTTGAGACTGGCGGTGCGCTGGTGGATCGAGAACATGCGCTGGTACAACGCGTTCGACATGGGCGAGGATCGGATGGAGGCATTTCACAGCTCGCTTTCCGCGTTCCGGCCTCATCTGCTGGTCGCCTATGCCGGGTCCGCCTTCACCTTTGCCCGTTTCCTCCAGGCGCGCGGTTCGCGGCCGGCGTATCCCCTGAAGGCCGTCGTGACTTCAGCTGAAATGTGCACGCCAGCCATGAGAAGCGTGATCGAGGACGTGTTCGGCCGGCCCGTCTTCGACCGCTACGGCAACCGCGAGTTCGGCGCGATGGCCGCCGAATGCCAGGCCCACGAGGGATTGCACATCAACGAGGCCGACTGCATCGTGGAGATCGACAGCGCCGATCCTTTCAAGGTCGAAGGCCCCATTCTCGTCACGTACCTGAGTAACCGAGCGATGCCTTTCATCCGCTACGACACGGGCGATGTGGGGCGGTTTCTGTCCGGCGAGCCATGCGCCTGCGGACGCCTTACCGCGCGGCTTGCCCCGGTGATGGGCCGGCAATCCGATACCATTCGCACGGCGTCCGGGAAACTCATTCACGGCGAGTACTTCACGCATCTGCTTTACGGGACGAACGCGGTTCGCGAATTTCAGTTTGTGCAGGAAACGCCGACCCTGTACCGGCTCCTGCTGGTGGCCGACCCGGCGCAGGTCGCTTCCATGCAACCCCGGTGGCGCCTGGAGATCGGGGATGCGCTGGGAGCCGGAAGCGAACTCAGGATCGAATACGTGGACCGCATCCCCGCTCTTCCTTCCGGCAAACGGCGGTTCACGCTGACAAAGGTAGGCAACTCGTCGGCGTCTCAGAAGTATCCTTGAGACACTGTCACGGCTTCCAGCAAAGCCAGTGCAGTTCGGTGCGCCGCCTGCCGGAGAAAATCGTCTCGAAACCCTTCTCGCGAAGCAACGCCTCCACGTCCCCGACGGTGCCTTCCTGCCTGTCGAGCAACGGGGGATGAATTTCGATGGCGAGCAGACGGAGTGCGGCCCACACGCGATCCCCGAAACCGCGAAGGACCGCCAGTTCATATCCCTCAACGTCTATCTTCGCAGCGAACGGCGGCGGCGCCATTCCCCGCTGCAGGACGTCTTCCCCTCTCATCATCTGCACATCCACTCCGGTCTCGGCCGTGGGATACATGCCCGTTTGCGGCAGCAGTCCGCTTGTCTGCGAATCCCTCGTGCCGAGGAAGAAGACGGCGCTCCGGGTTTCCGATCCGAGGGCGTGAGGAATCAGGAGGATGTTGCCGGCGCTGTTGAGGCGCGCGTTTCCCTGAAGGGCGCGCGCGGCATCCGGGTTCGGCTCGAAGGCAATGACGCGGCCGTGTTCGCCGACCTTCGCGCTGGAGAAGAGGGTCCACAGACCGATGTTGGATCCGACGTCCCAGACTGCGACCCCCGAGGGAAGCCTTTCCAGAAAGCCCGCCAGGAAATCCCGTTCCCCGCCGAAAGCCAGAAGCTCGTCCGCGCTGGCCGCCGTGGGTGTCAGAAAGCGGGCCGTCAAGCCGCCGAGAGACAATGTTCTGCGCAGCCAACGCCCGAACAACCTATAATACAGGTTCCGGATCGGAATCTCAAAACCGCTTTTCTGCAACAGTTCTGCCAAGATTCTTCTCATCGTGTTTCCTGTGGATTGTCCTGAGCTTCAGTCTCCGGCAGCGGCCAGTTCACGATAAATGTTGATGACTTCCCCGGCGACGCGTGGCCACTCAAATCGCCGGCCTTCCTCCCTTGTCCGTGTCCTCAGCACGCTGGTTGAGGCATCCTCCAGCGCCGCCAATTGTTCCAGTTGGCTGACAGCCCCGGCGGCATCCGTGAAGAACCGGGTCGTGCCGACGGAGTAATCGCGGACGCCGGGAAGATCGGTGCACACGGCCGGCAGGCCGACGCTGTGAGCCTCCAGCAGGGCGTTGTTCGCGGAGGCGAACTTGAGGGGAAGCAGGAGGGCGCGGGCGGAGTTCAGCAAGTTGAAGTACTCCTCCTCGGTCAGCCGCGGGTGCGTGATCACGTCCGGATCCTTTCCAAACCAATACACGCCGCGCTCGCCGCCGCCCACCAGGTGGAATCGCCAACGGGGGAAGTGCGGCCTCGCCAATTTCAGAATCTGACCGTAACACATCCAGTCGCGGTAGTTTGATCCGACCGTGACAATGTCGAAAAACGGGTTCCTTGCGGAAACGTCGGGATCGACATGGGCGCGGTCGAACGTTCTTCCGTGCGGAATGAACCAGACCTTCTTGCCGGGGAGTGCCCGGCGGATCTCCTCGGCGTGTGCGGCGGTCAGGGCGACAATGCCGTCGAAATGATCGAGCATCGCCAGGCTCTTCTTCATGGACCGGTACCCTAAAGGCAGGTGGAAAGTGCCCACCAACTTGATTGCCGGATTCAGCCGCCGGATTACCGGGAATAGCGGGCTGGGATGGTTCTCGGCGTAGAGCACGTGGAGGAGTTTCGCGTGTCGCGACTCGCGAAGGATTCGCAGGTCGAACAGTCGCTGGTTGATCCGCCACCGCAGACTGCCTTCCCCGGCATTGCCGAACAGCTCGTCCGTGGAGAGGAGCTTCCGTCCCGGCAGGTAGCCGCACAACTGTCCATAGCCGCTGGTCGGGCTGTGGTGCGGGTAGATGTGCGACGCGATAAGCGGCTCTGGCGGGGTGGATGTCATGTTCCTGGGGAGGGGTCGTCAGCAGGCCTGTTTTCCTGCGCAGGCTTGCGAAGCCGGAAGACGGCGGAACCCCGCGCGTACTCGTAAAGCGCCGGTATCTTCCTGATGAAAGGACACAGGGAGAGAAGCCCTGTTTCCTGGTTGTACGCCTGCCGCGCCACGAGTGTGAAGGCCGACCGCCCGATCAGCTCTTCCAACTCGGAAACTTTCATCCGGTTCAGGCCTCCGATTCCGCCGGATGTCTCCAGCAGCACGACGTTCGAATCCACATGCATGGCCTTCAGATAGGCGTCGCGCTCCTGCGTCCAGAATGCCTCGACCGCCGCCGGACCGAAGAAAAAGCATGACCACGGCAGGCCGACGAAATGACTGACGTGGGCGCCGTGACGCGATCGGAACGAATCGAAAGTGAAAACGAACTCCGCGCCGGGTTTCAGCACGCGGTAAATCTCTGTCAGCGCTTTCGGCACGTCGGTGAGATGCTCGAACACGGTGTGGGAAAAAGCCCCGTCGAACGAACTGTCTTCAAAGCGAAGCGCGTACACCGACATCTCGTGGAACGAGGCGTTGGCCAGAGATTGCTCTCGTGCCTTGCGCTGCGCGAATGCGATCCCTTCCGTGTTGACGTCGATTCCGCAAACCTCGCGGGCGCCGCGGGCCAGGGCCGCGGCCGAACATTTTCCGAGGCCGCAACCGATTTCCAACAAACGCTTCCCTTGGAACCACGTTTGCCCGGCCCCCAGGTGCTTGGAAAGTCCGAAAAATTCCGTGGTGTCCTGCTTGCCGAAAAACGTGTCCAGGCAAAGGAAGTCCTTCGGATTGGTGGGTTTCTTGAACAGGCGGTTGCACCATCGAAGAGCCTGGACCCGGATGGCCAGCTGCCTCCCGGGGAACAGTGCGGCCAGAAGGTGCGCCATGGCCTTGGCCGGAAAGAGCACGAACAGCACCCGCGCATAGAACCAGGCATCGCCAAGCGCCCGGCGGGCACGGTGCTTCAGGCTGGAGGGCGCGAGCGCCTTGTCCTCGCTAATGAGCCGGCGAAGGGTGTTCCATCCGTCACGCCCCATGACGTGCCGGTTGGCGGCTCGAAGGTCGGTTGCGGCACGGACCACGCCCTGGAAATAAGCGGGGCCCTGGCGTTGTTCCAGCGCCTCGCGGAGGAGGCCGGCGGCGAGTTTCGAGGCGCTAAGCAGGTTGTGCGGCATCGGAAAAAGTTCAAGGGGGATCAGCAGCATGTTGCGCACGTGCATGGCGAACTGCTGGGACGTGCGGCCGTGGCCGGCGAAGGCGTGGGTGACGTAGACGGATG
Organism: uncultured Lentisphaerota bacterium; assembly: GCA_937870865.1. Classification (GTDB taxonomy): domain Bacteria; phylum Verrucomicrobiota; class Kiritimatiellia; order CAIQIC01; family JAGNIJ01; genus CALMZY01. Next base: position 7,654 of record CALMZY010000152.1, read on the forward strand.
GGAAGAAGACGACGCGATGTCCGGCGCCGACCACCTTGAACGCAAAGTGCCGGTCTTCCGCGCCGTAGGGAGAAAAATGCTCGGCGAAGCCGCCGACCTTCTCGTAAACCCCGCGCCGCACGGCAAAGGAGCAGCCGTCGACGCGGATCGTGTCAAACTCGCGGGACCACCATTCGTCCGCGGGTCGGGAGAAGGGCCACATGACGTGGCCGTCCGGCCTCTTCACGCCACAGGAGATCGCGCCGGCGTCGGGGTGCTCCGCGAAGTATTTGTCTACCAGGTTCAGGGCGCGGCGATCCTCCAGCCAGGCATCGCTGTCGAGCCAGAACACCAGGTTGCCCGTGGTTTCCCGGAAGGCGCGGTTCCGGCCGCCGGCGACTCCGTAATTGGCGTCCGCGAAGAGGAGTCGGACTTTCGGTTCGTGGCCGAATCGCGATTCGAGCGCGGCGCGGGAGTCATCCGTGGAGGCGTTGTCCCAGATGACCAGTTCGAAGTCGGGATGGTCCTGCGCGAGCACTGAATCGGCGGCTTTGACGGTGTCCTCCGGCCGATTCCAGTTCAGGATGACCACGCTGATCTTCATCGGCGGTTACGTTACTTGTGTTCCCTTCAGAAGTAAAGTTGCGCGGCGGCTGATGGCCGCTTGAGCGGGTTCTTTCGTTGCGCGTCCTCCCGATCCTTGGGTGACGCTGCGGAAGTTCTGGAAAACGCAGATTCCGTTGAGCTAAAGTCCCCCGTCATGCTGTTCAATAGTTATGAGTTTCTGTTTCTGTTCCTGCCGATCGTTCTGATCGGCTACTACGGTATTCTTCGGAACCGCGGGCGGCTGATCTTCCTCACCCTGATGAGCTACATCTTCTACGGGTGGTGGGACTACCGCTTCTGCGCGTTGATGCTCGCGTCGACGGTGATCGACTATGTATCGGGCCTCCTGATTTTTCGGGCGCCCGACACGCGCCGACGCCGGTTATGGATCGTTGTCTCCGTCATCGCGAACTTGTCCCTGCTGGGATTCTTCAAGTACTTCGATCTGGGAGCCCGCACGCTCAATATGATGGCTTCGTTGTTCGGGGCGTCGAGTCCTCTGGTATCTCTCCTGCATATCACGCTCCCGGTCGGCATATCGTTCTACACGTTCCAGAGCATGAGCTACTCGATCGACATTTACCGCGGCGTCGTCAAGCCGGCGCGCAGTTTCGCGGACTTTGCCTGCTACGTCTCTCTCTTTCCCCAGCTCGTGGCGGGTCCGATCATTCGATACAAGGAGTTGGCCGATCAGCTGGTCGTCCGCACGCACACGCTTCAGAAGTTTTCTCTGGGGATCACGTTCTTCATTCTCGGTCTCGCGAAGAAGGTCATTCTTGCCGACGGCGTGGCGCCGTTTGTCGACATTGTTTTTGGTATGGAAGCCCCGGGCTTGCTGGCCTCGTGGGTCGGGATCCTGTCCTACGCGATGCAGATCTACTTCGATTTCAGCGGTTACTCCGACATGGCCGTGGGGCTCGGCCTGTTGCTTGGGTTTGAGTTCCCGCAGAACTTCAATTCGCCCTACAAGTCCATCTCGATCACGGACTTCTGGCGCCGCTGGCACATGTCGCTTTCCACGTGGCTTCGCGACTACCTCTACATTCCTCTCGGAGGGAACCGGATCGGGTCCGTCCGAACGTACGTGAACCTGTTCATCACCATGTTGCTGGGCGGGTTGTGGCACGGCGCCAACTGGACGTTTGTGGCCTGGGGCGCATACCATGGCGTGCTCCTTGCGATTGAACGCGCGTCGGGCAGGAAGAGCCTGTTGGGGTGGGCGCCGGTTTTCTTTCAGCGCGCCTTGGCCTTCCTTCTCGTGCTTGGCGGCTGGGTGCTGTTCCGCTCCCAGAGCCTTGAGCAGGTGGGCGCGATGTACTCGGGGCTCTTCGGGCTGAACGGACTCGGTGCGTCCTTTGCCGCCACGCTGAAGGCGGCGCCTTTATCGTGTCTGATGCTGGTCGTGACGCTGGGGATGGCCTGGATGAGTCCCAATACATGGGAGATTCGCTGGCGACCCGGCGTGTGGCTGGCCTTGGGTTTGGCCATTCTGTTCGTGTTATGCGTGGGCGTGATCCTGGTGAATTCGAGTTCCCCGTTCCTTTATTTCCAGTTCTGACATGACGAGCCACCTATACAACGATGCGGAGTCCGGGAGTCGCGGAGGAAGCCTCGCGATTGTGCTCCTCGTGGGCCTGGTGTGGATCGCGATGCTGGCTGGCGACTGGTGGATGCGCTTTGCATGGTATCATTGGCAGACCACCTTGACCGCCCGGCCGATCGTCGCGGAGGGGCCGGATGCGCCGCTGGTGCGCCAGGAAGTCAAAGAAACCCGCGGCGGCGATTTGACCGGACTGCTGGGCATTCCCGCCCTGGCCCGGCGTTTCGAGCAGACAAGGTCCGCGACCCTGAATCTGAGCGATGAATACGGGTTTCGCAACATCCCCCCGGTGAAGAATCGGTATTTCCCCCTTGTTGCCGTCGGCAGCAGCTACATTGTGGCCGGCGAGACGATGAGCAATACCTTCAGCGCCGCCTTGTCCCGGGCGAGCGGCCGCGACGTATACTGCTATGGCTGGGCCGCGCGCGGACCTCTTTTTTCCGTGACTCGTTTTCTCGGCGACGAGCGCTTTGCGACAAATCCACCCCGCGTGATGGTCTGGGGGTTGGTCGAGCGGGAAATCGGCGGTGACATGCTTGCGGAACTTGTCAAACGGCTCAAGGGGCTGAATGAAGAGCCGCTTGGCGCGGGCGTCCCTGGAGGCCGTCGTATCGCCTGGAGTGTCCTGGCGCCGCGCAGCGTTCAGAAATCGCTGCCTGCATCGTCCGTGATTGCTCATCTCTCCCACCGGGCGTGGAACGGCATCCGCTATTACGTTTTCGGACAGCTTGGGCCCGACGTGTGTTTCGCCGCCCGGCCTGTCGGGGGGAAACCGGTGTTGATGTACAAGTGGGCCATCGAGGCCATGAAATGGACTCCGGATCAGCGTAAACCCGCGAAGGTCGTGGAGACGCTGAAGTTTCTCGATTCTTTCTGCAAGGCGCGCGGAATCAAGCTGGTCGTGATGCTCATCCCCGACAAGGAACAGGTGTACAGGGATCGACTGCCGCCGGAAATGGATACGCCGGAGAGCCCGATTCCCGACTCCACGCTCAACGCGGTGGAAGCGGGATTGCGGCGAGAAGGCGTGCCTGTCGTCAATCTCCTGGGTCCGTTCCGGGAGAGGGCCCGCGAGGACGTGCTGCTCTACTGGGCGGATGATACGCACTGGAACTCCGAGGGAATTGAGCTGGCGGCGCGGTGTGTGTGGAAGGAAATCGAGGAAAAGAGGCTTCTCGATTCGCCATGAACCCAACCTTGAAGATTCTGCACGTGGTCTGGAACCTGATCCGGGGCGGCACGGAAGGACAATGCGCGCGCATGGCCATGGATCTGGCGCGGCGGAAGCATGTCTCGCGCGTCGCGGTCTTCCGGCATGAAGGCTTCTTCCTGGAAAGCGTGGAACGCGAGTGCGGGCCGGTGTTTGACGTCGGAATCCGGCGCATGCTTTCCCTCGAGACCCTGGCCCGGATCCTTCGCCTGAAGGATTTTATCCGGCACGGGCAGTTTGATCTCGTCCACTGCTGGGATGCGGACGCGAATATCTTCGGCTCCCTGGCGGGTCGTTTGGCGGGGGTCCCGTACATCACGAGCCGGCGGGACCTGGGGCAAATCTATCCGCCCCGCAAGCTGTGGCTCATGCGGCGCGCGGATGCGGGAGCGGCCGCGATCGTGGTGAATGCGGAGTCCATTCGGGAGCGTCTGCGGGTGGCCGGGGTGCCGGCACGGAAAATCGAAGTGGTTCCCAATCTTTTTGACCTGGCCGAATTCGACGAGCAGACGACCGAGCCGTTTTCCCTTGATGGGAATCTGCCGCCGGGACGGTTCGTGGGACACGTGGCGCGGCTGGACCGGGAGAAGGATGTTGCCACGTTTGTCCGCGCCGCCGCCATCGTGACCGCCCGGGTGCCTAACGTTTACTTTGTCGTTGCCGGTCACGGTCCGGAGCGCAGGGCGCTGGAAAAACTTGCGGATCAGTTGGCGGCTTCGTCGAGAGTTCTCTTTCTTGGGGAGGTGACGGATGTGCCGGCGCTGCTGAATCGGGTCAGCGTGGGTGTTCTCGTGTCGAAGTCCAACGAGGGCTTGTCCAACAGCATCCTCGAGTACATGGCGGCGGGTCTGCCGGTCGTCGCGACGGATTGCGGCGGGAACCGGGAACTTGTCGTCGAGGGCGGGAACGGGTTCATCGTTCCCGCGGGCGATGCGGAGACGCTGGCGGCGGCGGTCGAGAGACTGCTGGCCGATCCGGAACTGGCCGGTCGATTCGGCCAGGCGGGTCGAAACCGGGTGGCGCAGAATCATTCTTCCGAGCAGGTCGTGGAAAAGATGCTGACCGTGTATAGTAAAAGGATGTTATGAGCGGCAAATCCCATCCACCGGCGGCGCAGACGGCAAGCGGAACCTTTGACCGGCGCGGCCTGAGGATCGGCGTGTTCGTGGTCGCCTACGACGACGACAGCATGATCACCGAAACGCTGAGCCGCGTTCCCGAGAGCGTCTGGCGGGAGATCGAGGTCCTGTTTGTGATCGACGATTGCAGCCGCGACCAGACCGTCGAGCGCGTATTGTCCTTCGACCGGCATCGCGAGAAGACGGTGGTGCTGAGGAACCGGGTCAGCCATCGGTACGGCGGGAACCAGAAGATCGGCTATCAATATGCCCTGGATCGCGGCCTGGATGCCGTTGTCCTCCTTCACGCGGACGGCAAGTACGCGCCGGAATGTCTGCCGGACATGCTGGGCCCGATTGTCCGCGGGGAGGCGGACGTGGTCATCGGGTCGCGGATGCTGGAACGGGGCAAGGCGGTCGAGGCCGGGATGCCGTATTACAAGTACTGGGGCAACATCGTGTTCAGCCGGATGCAGAACGGCCTGTCCGGCATGAAGCTGAGCGAGTTTCATTCGGGGTACCGGGCCTATCGCACGTCGTTCCTGCGCAGCGTTCCCTTCTGGGAGAATACGGACGAGTGGCATTTCGACACGCAGATTCTCCTGCAGGCCCGGCAGGTAGGGGCGAGGATTGCCGAGGTGCCGACGCCGACTTTTTACAGCGACCAGATCAACCGGCTGCGCGGATTGGTGTACGGCCTCAACTGTCTCGGCGAGAGCGTGGCGTTCTTCCTTCACCGGCACGGGATTCTTTACAACCGCAAATTCGATCTGGCGATCCGCGGGCGGAAGTACTTCGAAAAATTCCACGACCATGCGTCGAGTCACACGCGGATCTGGGCCTGGCTCCGCAATCACGGGGTGAAGGGCAAGACCGTGCTCGAACTGGGCGTGGGCGATGCGTCGCTCACGCGCCGCCTGTCTGAAGCGGGCGCCATCGTCGACGGGGTCGAGATCAACACCCTGTCCGCGGACCTCGCGCGGCCCTACTGCCGGCAGGTGTGGGTCAACGATCTGGACGACATCTCCAGCGCCGGGCTCACGGAGTCGTACGACCTGGTCATCGCGGCGGACGTGCTGGAACATCTGCGCGATCCGGAGTTCGTCCTGTCCGAGTTGAAGAAGCGCGTGAAGATGGGCGGGCACCTCGTGGTGTCCCTGCCGAATGTGGCGAATCTCTACGTGCGCCTGAACCTGCTTCTCGGCCGTTTCCCGTATCACAGCAAGGGAATCCTCGACCGCACTCATCTTCACTTCTTCACGCTGAAGACGGCCGAGGAAATGCTGGTGAAGACCGGCTGGGTTGTTGAGTCGAAAGACGTGACCTCCATTCCCCTGATGATCGTTTTCCCTTTTCTCTCCAAATCTCTTTTCCGCCCGATCATGGCGATCTTCTGGCATTCGACCCGTTTCCTTAAAGGCCTGTTGGCCTACCAGGGGTTGTTTTACTGCAGGAACCCGAATCGCGCACAACTTCTGTGACCGCGTGGAACGGGATTCGGCGCACTGAGAGGTGATCGATGATCTACATTCTTCTTCCCGCGTACAATGAAGAGGCCGGTTTGTCGCAGGTCCTGCCCGTCTTGCAGGACCTGGCGCCGATGCTCGACGCACCGCTGCGCATTGTCGTCGTGGACGACGGCAGCGCGGACCGGACGAGCGAGGTCGCGCGTTCCTTCACCGGCCGTCTCGACCTGAAGCTCATCACGTTCGAGAAGAACCGGGGTGTGGGCGAGGTGTTCAGGGAAGGATTCACCTTTATCACCAACGACAGCCGGAGTCCGGACGACGACGTGTGCGTGGTTCTCGATTCGGACAACACCCAGGACCCGAGGTTGATGCCGGAAATGGTGCGCCGGATCCGGAACGGAGACGATGTGGTCATCGCCTCCCGCTTCGAGAACGGCGGCCGCATGGTGGGCTGCCCGTGGGCCCGGCAGCTGTTCAGCTACGGCGTGCGATGGCTGATGCGGTGGCTGGTCGGGCTTCCCGGCGTCAGGGACTATTCCACGTTTTACCGCGCGTATCGCGTGAGTGTTTTGAAGCGGGGTTTCGAACTGCACGGCCGGGATCTCCTGGCGGGTCGTGGGTTCGCCGTGGGCGGTGGCCTGCTGATCAAGCTGGGCAACGTCACTGAACGG
>CALMZY010000153.1 GCA_937870865.1 uncultured Lentisphaerota bacterium
TTTCAGACCCGGCGCGGTGGGGCTGGGAACGACTTCGTTCAAGGCGAAGTTGATATTGCCCACGATGGCCGAGCCGACGGTGACGTTGTCGGCCGTGGCATAGTTGGTCTTGCCGTTGTAGTACTGTTCGGCGCCGAAATTGTTCGGCCACGCCTGCACGCGGTAGTTCCCGGCCGGCAGTCCGCGAACCAGGTAATTGCCGGAAACGTCCGTGCCTGCGCTTCCCATCTTGAGCGTGGGCGAGCCGGTGCTCCAAACATAGATGGAGTGATTCGAGATGGGGGCCGCGTCGATGGCGCGAGTGACCCGCCCGGATATCCCGCCCGACGCGGTGGTCAGGGCAATGTTGACGCCCGATTGCGTCGCTCCCTCGTTCAGCGTGATCCGTGTCGCCGAGGCCAGGGAGCTCTGGTTGTTGTAGTACCGCGGCGCGTAGCTGGTCCCGTATTCCTCGTTCTGGAACATGGGCGCGGCGAGGATGACGTATGTTCCGGGCGGCAGGGAGTCGCACGTGTAATTACCGGATTCGTCCGTCTCCCCGTGAGACACCGTGTACCCGTTGGTCGTCAGGACATAGGTGGTCACGTAGGCCAAACCGGCGCCTCCGCTGGCGGCGGTGACCCGGCCGGCGATCTTCGCCTCGTTGTAGGAGAACAGGGTGATGTTCTCCACGCGATCGGTTGTGGTCAGGTCAATGACGTCCGCCTCTTGGCGGACAAGTTTCCGGTCGTAGAACGATCCGGCCGTGTGCTGGTAGGAAACGCCCATGGACCGGATGACGACCGGAGCCCTTCGTATGCCGCGGATCGTGAACCGGCCGTCGTACGACCCGGAGTAATCCGAGTAGGCCTCGGCAAAGCCGGGAGCATCGGGGTCGGCATCGGCTGGGCTGGCGAGGGCCTGCACGCTGCCCGCGTAGCTGCCGGAGGTGTTGCTCACGACGCCGGCGATGGTGCCGCCCGCTTCCAGGGCGAAATCGAGGTTGGACACGATCTGCCCCTCTTCCAGCGTCAGCACTTCCGCCGCTGACTGGCTGGCCTGGTTGGAGTACCAGTTGTTCATGTATCCGCTGGCGGACGCGTACGCGCGGTAATGCCCCGGAGGCAGTCGCTCGATGGTATAGAGGCCGCTTCCGTCGGCGGTGGCTCCGCTCCATCCGCCATCGGCCGACGAGACGCTCACGTAGGCGCCGGCAACGCCCGTCCCGGCCTTGGTCCGCACCGTCCCCGAAATCTGTCCCGGTTCGAGAAGATGGAAATCGACGTTCCGAATATCCGCGCCGGCGGTGACCGTGACCGGATGCGCGTTGTCCTGGGCGGACTGTTCGCAGAAGTAAAGAGTCGGGTATGGATAGGAGTCCGCCGAAATCCGGTACGTGTCCGGCTGAAGCGTCGCCATCTCCCAGTATCCCGTGCTGTTCGCATAGGCGGTCGGAGGATAGAAATTGTTTCCGTTGGCGTTCACGGAGGCAAAAGGCAGCGGCGCGCCGTCGGGCCCGTAGACAAAGCCTGACATCTTGCCGTACACGACCGCCTGAAGGGCGAAGTTGATGTTGCTGTGGGCGGGTTCGCCGAGGGCATTCACCTCGACGATGTTCGCGGAGCCGATGCTCGTCTTGTTGCTCCAGTACTGGCCGGCATAGCCCATTCCTTCGGGATTCGCGTAGACCTTCCAATTGCCCACATTGACGTAGAGCGAGTACTCGCCATTGGTGTCCGTGGTGGTCTGGAGATAGCCGGACCCGATGCCGGTGCCGTCGACGCAAGAGGCGCTGACGGGGATGCCGGTGAGCGGTTGCTGATTGGAGGCTTTTACGACGCGGCCCTTGATTTCCGTGTACCGCTCGAGGACGAAATCAATGTTGGTATGTGTGACGCCCGCCGCAATGACCAGCGGCGTCGCGTCGACGTAGAAGAACTGATTGTTGAAATACTCCGCCCGGTACATGGCGTACTTGTGGACGTTCGGCTGCCACCACGAGGCGTAATACGGATCGGCCTGCACGACCCAGGTGCCGTTGGCGAGAAGAAAGGTGTAGTTGCCCGCCGCATCCGTGTGGCGCACCTCGATGTCCGAGCCGTTCAGGTCGTAGGCGTAGATGGGAATCATCTCCGGGATCACGGCGTCCTCGCAACTCACGTGGCCGGAGACGTTGACCTGCCCCTGCGACGCGGAGACCGCGGCGAGTCCTGCCAGCAAAATTGCCCCGATGCGCGAATACCGACGTGATGCGTTAGCGCTCATGGTGACCTCTCTTTTCTGGAGGGATGAACCGGAGGAAAGAGGATGGGAAGGGACGGCAGGGGAATCCCGCGAGCTCCGGATCTATTGCCGCGCCGGACATGACGGCCCTCATGAAACACCTTTCCGCCCTTGCTTCATCCCGACTGCCCATCGCCGCGTACCCACGGATGCGGACGGGCCCTTGGACAACTGCCCACAGGATAGGGGCCCTCGGTCTGAAAGGCAAGATTTGCGGAGGAAACTTGAAACTGGAAACTTGAAAATCGCCCCGCTACACTCGCCCCGCATGGATATTCCTATTCCAGAATCCCTTGGGATCATCGCCGGCAAGGGCGTCTATCCGCGCTTGCTCGCCGACTCCGCCCGCAAACAGGGCGTGAAGCGGCTTTACGCCGTCGCGTTCCGCAAAGAAACGGACCCGGTGCTGGAGAAATACGCGGACCAGGTGGATTGGCTGTACCTCGGCCAGCTTGGCGCCATGCTCGAGGCGTTCAAGGCCAGCGGCGTCAAGCAGGTGGTGATGGCCGGGCAGATCACGCCGACGCACCTCTTCCGCATTCGCATGGACGGCCCCATGATTTCGCTCCTCTCGCGCCTGCGCGTCCGCAATGCCGAGACCATCTTCGGTGCGGTGGGGGATGAGTTGAGGAAGATCGGCGTGGAGCTGCTGCCCGCGAGCCTCTTTATGGAGCACACGATGCCCGAGGCGGGCGTGTTGAGCGCCCGCGCGCCGACGGAACAGGAATCGGCGGACATCGAACTCGGACTGAAGGTGGCCAAGACAACCAGCGGGCTTGATATCGGCCAGACGGTGGTCATCAAGAATGGGACGATTCTTGCGGTCGAGGCGTTCGAAGGGACGGACGCGGCGATCGCGCGTGCGGGCGAACTTGGGGGCGCCGGCGCCGTCGTGGTGAAGGTCGCCAAGAGGGGACACGACATGCGGTTCGACATTCCCGTGGTCGGCGAGCACACGATGAAATCCCTCCGCCGGATCAGGGCGTCCGTCCTCGCCGTCGAGGCGAAGCGGACGATCCTCCTGGACCGGGAGGTCGTGGTGGGCGAAGCCGACCGGCAGGGGCTGTGCCTTGTGGCGGTGAAGACGGAAGAAACGACGGAGTGATGGAGTGGTGGAGGGATGGAGTGTTGGGTTCTTCGTTCGGACCCCGGCACTCCAACACTCCAGTACCCCAGAGATTCCAGAGGAGCTTATGAATCGTAGAGTCAGGATTGGCGTTGTCGGCGTCGGCAGTCTCGGCCAGCACCATGCGCGCATCTACGCGCAGATGCCGGAGGCGGAGCTGGTCGGCATTTGCGACGTGGACGCCGAACGCGTCGCGAAGCTGGCCGCGCAGCACGGGACGACGGCGTACACGTCGGTGGACGAACTGGCCGGCCAGGTCGAGGCTCTGAGCGTTGTCGTTCCGACGGACAAGCATCGCGAGGTGGCGGGGGGGCTGATCGAGAAGGGGATCCACCTGCTCGTTGAGAAGCCGATCGCCGCGACCACCGCGGAGGCGGAGGAACTGGTTGCGCTGGCCCAGAAGAAGGGCGTCATTCTGCAGGTCGGGCACGTCGAGCGGTTCAATCCGGTCATGAATTTCCTTGAGCGCATCGCGAAGAAGCCCCGGTTCATCGAGGCGCACCGGTTGGCGCCGTACCCGCCGCCGCGCGAGGGCCTTCTGCCGCGCGGGACGGAAGTGAGCGTCGTGCTCGATCTTATGATTCACGACCTGGAAGTCATCCTTCACCTGGTCGGTTCGCCGGTGAAGGAGATCCGCGCGGTCGGCGTGCCGGTGCTGAGCCGGAGCGAGGACATCGCGAACGTCCGTCTGCTGTTCGAAAACGGCTGTGTGGCCAACGTGACGGCGAGCCGGATCAGTCCCGAGCGGATGCGGAAGATCAGGGTTTTCCTCGAGGATGCGTATGTGTCGCTCGATTATCAGAACCAGAGCGGCGAACTGTACCGCAAGACGCAGGCGGGAATCGGCCGCGAGGAAGTGCCGATCGAGAAGGGCGAGCCGCTGGCCAACGAGCTCACTTCGTTTGTCCGGTGCGTCGCCGGCCGCGACAAGCCGGTGGTGTCCGGCGAGCATGCCGCGGAAGCGTTGAAGCTGGCCGTAGAGATCACGCGCCGCATGCGCGAGGGTGCTTCGTGACAAAATCCGTCCTCCTGATTGCCGGGGAAGTCTCCGGCGACATGCATGCCGCCGGGCTCGTGCGGGCCGTTCGGAAAAAGAATCCCGACGTTCATTTTTTCGGCATCGGCGGCGACGAATTGCGCGCGGCCGGGATGGAGATCAAGGTCGATGCCCGCGACATGGCCGTGATGGGACTTGCGGAAGTCGTGCGGCATTACGGCTTCTTCAAGCGCGTCTTTGCCTCCATGCTTGATCTCGCGCGCACCCGCAAGCCCGACGCGGTCGTGCTGGTCGATTATCCCGGCTTCAACCTGCGTTTTGCCGCCAAAGCCCACGGGATGGGCCTCAAGGTCGTCTACTATGTTTGCCCGCAGGTGTGGGCCTGGCACCGTTCGCGCATCCCGAAAATGGCGCGGATCGTCAACCGGCTGATCGTGATCTTCCCGTTCGAGCCCGACGTGTTCAGGAACACGGGCTTGAAGGTCGATTTCGTCGGGCATCCGCTGGTGGACGTTACGCGGGCCGCCTTGAGCGAACCGGCCAGGAGCCTGCCGTGGACGGGCGAACCGCGGATCGCCCTGCTGCCGGGCAGCCGCCGCCAGGAGATCGAGCGCATCCTGCCCGTCCTGCTCTCCGCGGCGGCTTTGATCGAGAAGCGGAAGCCGGGCACGTCCTTCATCCTGGCGTCGCCGTCGCAGGAAATTGCCGACCGGGCCCGGGCTATTCTCTCGGCGCAGGCCGACAAGCCTGCCCACTGCGAAATCGTGGTCGGCGAAACGCGGCAGGTCCTGAGGCAGGCTCGCGCGGCGATGGTGGCTTCCGGTACGGCGACGATCGAGACCGCGTTGATGGGCTGTCCGTTGATCGTCGTGTACAAGACCTCGCCGGTCACGTACTTCTTCGGCCGCCTGCTGGTCAAAGTGCCGCACATCGGCATGGTGAACGTTGTTGCCGGCCGCGAACTCTGTCCCGAGTTGATCCAGGACGCCGCGACGCCGGAAGCGCTGGCCGCCGCGCTGATCCCCCTGGTGGACGACACGCCGGAACGCAAGGCGATGCTGGCCGGGCTCGAGCAGGTGCGGGACGCGCTGGGTCAGGGCGGAGCGGCGGAGAGGGCGGGGGATGTGCTGCTGAAAGAGTTGAGCTAATTGTCCTCGTCCTCGATCTCGTCGTCGTACTCGGAATTCTGATACATCGAGGACGAGCGCGAGGGCGACGACGAGGACGACTGCGGGCCTACTTCTTTCTCTCCACCACGTATCTCGCAATGGCTTCCAGCGGTTCGATGTTTCCGCGGAGCTTGCCCAGTTCATCGACGGCGCGATCGATCAGGTCCTTCGCCTTTTGCTCGGCCCCCTCGATCCCGTGGACGGAAACGTAGGTCATTTTCTTCCGGGCCGCGTCGCTTCCCGACGCTTTGCCCAGCACTTCCGCCGACGAAGTCGCGTTCAGGATGTCGTCCGAAATCTGGAACGCGAGCCCGATGTCGCACCCGTAGATTGTCAGAGCATTGAGATCCTGTTCCTTCGCGCCGCCGGCGATGGCGCCGATGCGGACCGCCGCGCGGATCAGTGCGGCGGTCTTGTGAAGGTGGATGAATTCGACAAGCCCGGCGGACGGATCCTTGCCCTCGGCCTCCAGGTCGGCGGCCTGTCCGGCGATCACGCCGCGGTTGCCTGCGGCCTCGGCAAGCTCCATGGAGAACTGGTTCGGGAGGTACGGTTTCGGGGCGCTGCATTCGGCCATCCACTGGAACGCCATCGTCAGCAGGGCGTCGCCGGCAAGGATGGCCGCGGCTTCGCCGAACGCGATGTGGCAGGTCGGCTTGCCGCGGCGAAGCTTGTCGTCGTCCATGGCCGGCAGGTCGTCGTGGATCAGCGTGTAGGTGTGAAGAATCTCGATGGCGGCCGCGGGCAGCAGCGCGGCGTCGGCCGACCCGCCGACAGCCTCGGCGGCGGCGAGGCAGAGGATGGGGCGGAGCCGCTTCCCGCCGGCGAAGACGCTGTACCGCATGGCCTCGTGAAGAGAAACGGGGCGCTCCGTTTTCGGAGGAAGATGGAAATCCAGCGAGCGCTCGACGACTTGCTGCGTGTCGTGGAGGTACTCTTCGAGATTGAACATGGACTGGAATGTAAACCGGGACGCGTGGATGTGGAAAGGAGAAAGCTGAACGCGTTGATACGCTCGGGTACGGTGATGCTGCGGAAGACTCCTCGTGGTTCTGTTTGAGAGAGAAGGAGGAAGCCGACACATGGGGCGATCAATCGGAAAAAAGGGGAGTTTGTTGTTGATTGCGATGCGGGGCTGTCATATATCGGAGTCCGATATATCATGCTTACGATCACAGATAGAGAAACGGAGCTCTTGAAGGGGAGCGCGGAGATGCTGGTGCTGGCGTTGCTGGCGGGAAAGGCGCGGCATGGCTATGAGATCCGGCAAGAGCTGGCGGACCGGTCGCACCAGTTCGTCCAGCTTTCCTTCGGTACGCTGTATCCCTTGCTGAACTCCATGGAGCGCCGGAAGCTGATTCGATCCGAGTGGGTGAAGACAGGCAAGGTTCGGGAACTCCGGCGCTGCGCGATCACCGCCCGCGGCCTGGCGGAGTTGCGTGACCGCAGGAACCAGTGGGAACGATTCGTTGTTGCGATCAACCGGCTTCTGGCGTCCCTTCCTCCGTCGCTTGCGCGTCCCTGACGACACGACAGGATATCTTTCGGGCATCCATCCCTCCTTGCGCGGGTCAGATGTATCGGAGTCCGATATATGTCTGAGCGGTGGTGTGGGTATCTGTTTGACGGGTCTGCGGTTCAGGGTTAAGTAGAAGGAGTAAACCGGAGGGCGTTTGATGACCCAGGATGCGAGAACGTCGTTGCAGGTCAGGAAGGGCGTCTGCTACGCGCTGTATGCCTACGATGTCGGGATGTCCATCGATCTCGACAAGTGCAAGAACGTCATCAAGTCCGGTCAACTCAAGGCCTCGATCCAGCCTCATCGACGCGCGCCGAAGTACTTTGACTATCGCCCCGCCCCGCTTCTCGTGACGCAGAGTATCGCCCCGTGCCGGGTGAATAATTTCCAGACGACCGGGGAAGTGGACCTCCTTCTGTATGACTTCGGCGGCATTTCGGTCAGCTACGAGTTTCCGATGGCCGGCTCGTTCGACGAGCTCCGGTCGATCAGCTGCGACTTGAACGAGAGCTCGGCGCTCCTGGACGATTCGAGGCGCCGTGTCGAGGAGTTGATCAAGGTGGTGGGCGACGCGATCGACCGCGCGCAGGTCGCGGATCTCGTCGAGGATTACACGCTGTTCCAGATCGAGGATTACAGCGCCGCATGGAGCCCGGACGAGTTTCACGTGAAATGCGCGCAGGAGCTGGCTCAGGTCCTGCGCGCGGAACGGGGAATCCTGTCCGACCAGGAGATTGCGGACGCGATGGCATGCCGGATTTCGTTCAGCACCGACGACGTGACGATGATTGACTGGAACGCGGCGCTGATCTTCGACCGCGATGCGGACGACGTGCGCGCGGTGCTCGAGTTTGCCAACATGGAGCTGCTGGAGATGCGCTGCTTGGACCGACAGCTCGACGACGCGCTGGACCAGTCCTACGAGATGGTCCCGAAGCACACGCTGATCCGGAACCTTCTGCCGGGCACGTCCGGGACGGTGATCCGCCGGATTTCGCAGATGCAGGTGGATGGTGCGATCCTGTTCGAACGCGTGAGCAACGCGCCGAAGCTCCTGGGTGACCAGTATCTGGCGCGGGTGTACAGGCTCGCGGCGCAGCGGTTTCACCTCAATGAATGGAACGGCAGCATTCTCCGCAAGCTCGACGCGATGGAGAGCATCTACAAGCAGATGCACGAGCGGGCGGCCAGTTGGCGTCTCGAAGTCCTGGAGTGGATCATCATCCTGCTGATCCTCTTCGAGATCATCATGGCGTTCCTGCCGAAGTCCTGGTTCCCGGCGTGAGCCTCGCAAGGACCCCCGCGTGAACGGGAGCGGTCTGCGTTTGCCTGGGCGCAGCTTAGCGGACAGGCGGCCTACCCATGTGCCACACTTTGCAAAGTGTGGCACATGGCTCCCGGTCAATGGCTCGCCATGGCGATCTTCATCAGGGTCTGCGCAAACCTCGATCTGGGTTTGGCGACGCGATAACCATCCTTGTGCTTCACGAGGTAGCCGCGGTGAACCAGTTTTCTCGCATGGCGAAGAGTCGCCCGTTGGGAGGCCGCGATCCGGTTGCGCATGTCTTCGACCCGATAGGCGCCTTGGGCCACGGCTCGGAGCAGGGCGACCCGGCGCGGGTGAGTGAATCCGGTCAAGTCCTTGAATACGGATTCCGCCGACTTGTCTCGCGCACCGAGGGCGCATCGCAGGGCTTGGAGAAGAGCTTCTGTCGACGGCAGGGTGGGGTCGCTCTGGAGCTCGTAGAATACGTGCCGGCTCCTGCGGGTGGCTTTCAGGAGCCCTCGCGAGTTGAGCGTCCGTAGATACTGACTGGCCGCCGGAACGGACAGCCTCAGCTCCGCGGCAACATCGGTGACGCGGACCGGTGCCTGGCGGGTCATGAGATATCGGAGCATCTCAAGCCGCCGGCGATTGGCGAGCGCCCGACATGTTCTCCAGAGAGTGGGGGTCAGCTCGCTCGGGTTGGGAGCACTATGCGAAGCGCGTCTATCCATGTGCCACACTTTGCAAAGTGTGGCATATGATGTCAAGGTATCCTGAGTCCTGCGCGTCCTGATCCCGGCGGATAAGTACAGCGCGTCTAGATCCTTCCCGTGGTGCGCCGCGTCTACTCATTGACAACCCTCCCGTTTTGCGAGAACGTTGACGGCATGAAGACAACGAATTCCCGGGCGACCGGCGCGGGCGACCGGGGGATGACCAAGCTCTTCTCCGGGGAGCGCGTACCGAAGAATTCGGAGCGGACGGACGCGTTTGGCGATCTCGACGAGCTGGTCAGCATTCTGGGCGTGGCCCGCGCGTCGTCCCGGCACTCGGCCGTTCGTGAGGCAATCCTGGACATCCAGCGCAACTGTTTCGTGATCGGATCGGAGCTTGCCACGACGGCGGACAAGGCGAAGCGCCTTCTTGTCCGGGTCGATGCCGCCATGGTTCACGATCTCGATCGGAGGCACCAGGCTCTTCAAGCCAGGATGAAGCGGCTGGAGGGATTCATTGTTCCGGGCGGTAGTTCGTCGGCAGCCCATATTGATCTGGCCCGGGCCATTGCCCGGCGGTGCGAGCGCAAGGTGGCCGGTCTTGTCCTGGGGCGCGCGGTTCGGAACCAGCTTCTTCTTGTCTGGATGAACCGGCTCTCCAACTACCTCTGGTATCTTGCGCGGCTGGAGGAGGGGAAGTCGACGATGGTAAAGAGTCCAAAGTCCAAGGTCTAAAGTCCAAAGTAGACATGATCTTGGGTGTTTTCTTTACTTTGGACATTGGACATTAGACTTTGGACTACACGGATGGACCTGTCTTTGCTTCAAACACGCGGCATCTCGGTCCTTGAGAAGCCTCTTCTCCGCGATTTCACCACGTTCCGCCTCGGCGGGCCGTGCCCGTGTCTTGTATCGTGTACAACGCCGCGGCAACTGGAAGTGGCGGTGGGTGAATTCGCCGCGGCGGGCAGGAAGTTTCTGCTGATCGGCGGCGGCTCGAACCTGCTCGTGTCCGACGAAGGCCTTGATGCGGGGATCATTCGCTACTATTCCGAGGAACCCGCGATCCGGTGCCACGGTGATGTGCTCGAGGTGGACGGGGCCACGCTTCTTGACGATCTTGCCGTGTTTGCGGTCGAGCACGGGCTGGATGGGCTTGTTTATGCGAGCGGGATCCCCGGCACGGTCGGCGGCGCAATCGCGGGCAACGCCGGAGCGTTTGGCCAGCAGATCGGCGACCGGGTTGAATCGGTCCTGCTGGTGGATCCGTCCGGGCGCAAACAATGGCAGGCCGGGAAGAGCCTCGGTTTCGCCTACCGGCATTCCCGCCTGCAGGACAGTGGCGAGATCCTGGTGACCGCCATCCTGCGATTGCCGCCGGGCGACGCCGCGGAGTTGAAGAAGCAGCGGGCGGCCATTCTTCAGCAACGGCGCGAGAAACATCCCGACTGGCGGAAACAGCCGACCGCAGGCAGTTTTTTCAAGACCCTCGAGCCGACGGCCGCCGCGGAACGCCGCCCGGCCGCCGGGTGGTTTCTCGAGCAGGCCGGCGCCAAGTCGCTGAGGGTGGGGGGGGCGCGCCTTTTCGAGAAGCATGCCAACATCATCGTGGCCGAACACGGTTGCACGGCACAGGATGTGATGGATCTGTCGAAGCGGATGGCCGCGGCGGTGAAGGCAAAGTTCGGCTTCGACCTGTCGCCCGAAGTCCGTGTCATCGGCCGGTTCAAGTGAGAAAGCTCAGGTGAATATGATGAATGCAAGAATGCTCGTTGGGCTGGTTCTGCTGGTTCTCGTTTCCGCCGGGTGTTCGACCGTCACGCCGTACGGCGAGGAGATCGCGAAGGAAAGCTCCCAGCTTGGGAAGATCGGGAAGGCTGAGGCCGTTGCCCTCATCAAATCGCAGGCTGGCGTGAGTGGTGAGATCGCCGATTACGGAAGCTTTGTCATGGACGAGGAAGGCTTCAGTTTCAGAAAAACCACGCAGGAGGAGAAGACCGAGTGGAAGGACCGGAAGCCGGTGACGAGCAAGAGCACGGTCACGCAGACGCAGAACGTCCCCTGGAATTCGATCACGAGCCTGATGCCTTACATGGAGGAGTATAAAGCGCCCTTCCACCACATCCGCTACCGCGTTCGTCTGGAATACAACGCCATCGCGCTGGTCGGCTCCAGCCGCGTTCGGGAGAAGGAAGGTATTATCCTGAACTGCCGGACGCGCGAGGCGCTGGCCGACGTTGTAACCGCGCTCAAAACCTTGACCAACCTGTGACGTCCCGGGATCGGACAGCCCGCACGCGCGGAAAATCGGGGTGGTGCCCCCGGGAAAACGCGCGGGTATGCAGTCTTCCGGGAATCATTTGACCGCAACTCCCCGGGACCGTATCTTCTGTCGCTTGGCGACGGGAAAACTTCATGAAAAAAGCGCGCGGCAAGGCAGTGCGATCCCAAAACGACGAGATGAGTCCCCCGGTGCGTTCCCGGGGTTGGCGCGGACCCTTCGCGATTGCGACGATCGTCCTGCTCTCCGCGGCGGTGGTTGTGCTTTCTTTCGAGCTGCATCGCGTGAAGAACCGCGGGTCCGCGAGCCGTTTTTTCTTCCCGTCCCGGGGCATGCCGCATGCCGCGCAGGATCTCGAGAACCCCACGGGGAATTCAACGGGGCCTTGGGGGAGACTGACCAGCCGTGCCGTGATGATCGAGCCGGCCGACACCATTCTCACCCCGGATTACTTCGAGCCGTTTGCAGACGCTTGGTACCTGACCGACGCGATGGCGACAAATCTGGAATCTTTTCTCCGTTCCGCGGGGCTGTCGACGGAGGAGGTTACGAACCTGATGGCCAGCGCGGAGTACAACGCGGATGTCCGTCAGTTCCGTTTGTTTCCTGATCGCGAAATGCTTCTCAATATGAACCCCGAGACGCGCGCGACCATCTACGCTGAATTGGCGAAGTGCGAGATGAATGCCCTGCAGCGGGAGCCTTTTCGGATGCGAACGACTTCGGCGGACACCTGGTTCCAGGGGTGCGGGCTTCGCAAGGAAGTCGTGGCCATGATGGAGCGGATGCTTTACCGGCGCGGTCCCTTCCTGATGTTCTCCGATCCGGGGATTCTGATGGCCGAACTGCCGTCGCCGGCCGAGCGCCGTCAGGCCATGCGCACGCTGTTCCGACAGCGGGCGTTGTTCTGTTCCATCCATATCGAGCCCGGTGACGATGTCGAGGCGTTGTCCCGGTACTGGGGCAGTGGCGGCCGGGTCGCGGCGGTCCAACCGCTCATCGATTCCATGGCGGACGCCGGCGGCGGCGACCTGGACGTTTCTCTTTTGCTGCCGCCGCTGGCGAGGACGTTCCTTTACTCGTATCCGCGCCCTGAAAATACCGTCTTCCGCGATTGCCACTGGACCTCGCTCAACTACTTCCTCGTGGCGCCCGACGATCGCTTTGCCGACCGGGAGTACGCCACGGATATGTTTGTCTCCAATTACACCGTAGTCACGGGAACGAACTACCTGCCGGGGGATGTGTTCGTGTTCCAGAGCGCCGATGACCAGGTGATCCACACGTGCAACTACATTGCTGACGGCGTTGTTTTCACGAAGAACGGCGGCACGGCGCACCGGCCGTGGGTGCTCCTCGATCTGTCGAGCGTGGTCGACCTGTATTCTCTGCAGGGGTCGGTGAAGATCGATGTCCTTCGCCGTACGGAAGACATGACCCGCTGAGGGTCGGGACCTAAGGGACTGCCCGCTTCCCGGGTCATTTGACATCGGCGGGAGTTGTGCTAATTTGCTCATGGACAGTCCGAATGTGGCGGCGATTTTTTTTGACGTGAAACCGGACTTGTTTGGTCGGGTTTAAAAAAATGCTGAAGCTGAGCAAGAAAATCGAATACGGCCTGATCTCGATGATGCATATGGATTCCGTGCGCAGCGGGGATCTGGCCACGGCGAGGGAGTTGTCTGAACTCTACAATATCCCCGCCGAATTGCTGGGCAAGGTCCTGCAGTCGCTCGCCAAGGCCCATCTGATCGTCTCCGCTCAGGGCGCGAAGGGCGGATACCGGCTGGCAAGGTCCATCGACCGCGTGACGCTGGGCGAAGTCGTGGAGGCGGTCGAGGGTCCGATGCACATCACGGCCTGCCAGGGCGACCCGACCTGCTGCGAGCAGTATTCGACGTGCAATATCAAGCGGCCGGTGTTTCAGGTGCAGAAGCAACTGAGCGATTACATGTACGGCCTGCCGTTGTCTTCGTTCCGCACTCCGCTGGTCGCGATGGAGGGGCAAAAGTGACAGAAGAAAACGCAAAGCAGGAAGCCCTGACGAAGGATGACGTCATCGCGGTTTTGAAGAATGTCCTCGATCCGGACATTCACATGAATATCGTGGACCTGGGCCTTATTTATGACGTGCAATTGGGCCAGAACAACTCCGTCCACATCCAGATGACGTTGACCTCGCCCGCGTGTCCGTATGGACCGGAACTGATTGAGAGTGTGAAGACGATGCTCCTGATCGTGAAGGGCGTGAAGTATGTGAAGGTCGACCTGGTGTTCTCGCCTCCGTGGAGCCAGGATCGGATGAGCGAGGAGGCGAGGTTGGAGCTGGGATTGGATTTGTAACGGACAGAGGCTAGAAATCAGATGTCAGAGGTCAGCTTATGAATGAGAAAGCACCCGATTTTGAGATCAGGAGCCTGTGCGCGTCGGTGGAGGGCAAGCCGATCCTCAAGGGCGTGAACCTTAAGGTGAACCGCGGCGAGACACACGCGCTCATGGGCCCGAACGGATCCGGAAAAAGCACTCTAGCGAACGTGATCATGGGCCATCCCGGCTACGAGGCGACCGAAGGCGAAATCCTGTTCAAGGGACAGAACATCATGGAACTCGAGCCGGAGGAAAGGGCCCGGCTAGGGCTGTTTCTCGCGTTTCAGTATCCTGTTGCCATTCCGGGGGTTACGGCAGCGAAGTTCCTGAAGACAGCGGTTGATTCCATCAAGGGCGCGCAGAAAGTGAAGCCTGCCGAGTTCCTCAAGGAACTGCGCGATAACATGGCTTACCTGGAAATGAACGAGTCGTTCCTCAACCGGTTCCTGAACGATGGGTTCTCCGGCGGCGAGAAGAAGCGCATGGAAATTCTCCAGATGCTGATGATCAAGCCGGCGATTGCCGTGATGGACGAAACCGATTCGGGCCTCGATATCGATGCGTTGAAGGTCGTGGCGAAGGGCGTGAACAAGCTGGTCGGGCCGGACCTCGGCCTGCTCGTCATCACGCATTACGAGCGTCTGCTGACCTACATCAAGCCCGACCACCTCCACATCCTGATGAACGGCAAGATCGTCCTGTCCGGCGGGCCGGAGCTGGTCAAGGAACTGGAATCGAAAGGCTATGATTGGGTGAGGGAGAAGTTTGGGAAGGAAGTGCTGGCGGTATGAAGAAGGGAACGCCGAACGCCCAACGTCGAACGTCCAACGCCGAAGTGCCGACTTCGACGTTCGGAGTTCAGCGTTCAGCGTTCGACGTTCAATAGAAAATGGACAAGCCCGATACACAGAACCTGGTCTCGGACGAGTACAAGTACGGCTTCGTCACGGAGATCGAGGAAGACACCGTCCCGAAGGGCCTCAACGAGGACGTCATCCGGCTCATTTCGCAGAAGAAGGGCGAGCCGGACTGGATGCTCGAGTGGCGGCTCAAGGCGTACCGCTGGTGGCTCAAGAAGACCGAGCCGCGGTGGGCGAACCTCGTGTACCCGCAGATCGACTACCAGGACATCCGCTACTTCTCCGCGCCGCGCGCGCAGGTGGGCGAGCCGGGCGTGGTCGACGAGAAGCTCGCGCAGACCTTTGAGAAGCTGGGCATTCCGCTGCACGAGAGGAACCGGCTGGCGGGCGTCGCCGTCGACGCCGTGTTCGACC
>CALMZY010000154.1 GCA_937870865.1 uncultured Lentisphaerota bacterium
CCTCTTCTCCTTGTCGTCCATGACGCGGCTTCTGCGCTCGCGGCCCCAGCGGACCTTGTCGCGGGCCTCTTCCATATCCTTCAGCTCGATCGCGTCCGCGTTGCGGCGGGCGGCCAGCAAGGCCGCCTCGTTGATCAGGTTGGACAGATCCGCCCCCGAGAAACCCGGCGTGCCGCGCGCGCCCCGGCGCAGGTCCAGGTCCGGCACAAGCTTCACCCGCCGCGAATGGATCTTCAGAATGGCCTCGCGGCCTTCCAGCGACGGCAACTCGATCATGATCTGCCGGTCGAAACGTCCGGGCCTAAGCAGGGCGGGATCGAGAACGTCCGGCCGGTTCGTGGCGGCGATGATGATCACGCCTTCCTGCGTGTCGAAACCGTCCATTTCGACCAGCAGGGCGTTGAGGGTCTGCTCCCGCTCGTCGTGCCCGCCGCCGATGCCGCTGAACCGGCTCCGGCCCACGGCGTCGATTTCATCGATGAAGATGATGCATGGCGCGCTCTTTTTCCCCTGCTCGAACATATCCCGCACGCGGGACGCCCCGACGCCGACAAACATCTCCACGAAGTCCGAGCCGCTGATGCTGAAGAACGGCACCTGCGCCTCCCCGGCGATCGCCTTCGCGAGCAGGGTCTTTCCCGTGCCCGGAGGACCCACCAGCAGGACGCCCTTCGGGATCCGCCCGCCCAGCCGCTGGAAGCGCTTGGGATCCTTCAGGAACTCGACGATCTCCTGCACTTCCTCCTTCGCCTCGTCCACGCCGGCGACATCATCGAACGTGATCTTGTTCTTGTCGCGGGTCATCAATCGGGCACGGCTCTTGCCGAAACTCATCGCCCCGCGGCCCGCCGAACGCATCTGGCGGATGAACAGGAAGTAGAGCAGGCCCAGCACCAGGAGGAATGGGACGGCGCTCGAAATCACCTGCCAGAGAATCGGATTCTGGGACTTGATCGAGTAGAAGACCTTGTGCTCGTCCAGCATGTCCTGCAGATTTTCCAGGCTCAGGACATCCACCTTGAACTTCTTCGGACGCCCCGTCTTGGAGTCCAGGTCCACCAGTTCTCCGCGCACGTAGTACTGAAGCCCCGACGCCTCGTTCACGATCTCGCATTTGCGGACCTTCCCCTCGCGAATCAGCTGACTGAAATCGCTGTACGCAAGCTTCTGGTAACGCTCCTGCTGCTGGGAGAACATCTGGAAGACCGTCAGGAAGAGCGCGAGCAGAAGAAGCCAGAGCGCCACGCCTCGCATCGGCACTCCTGACTTGTTCGGGCTTGGGTCTTTGCGGTTGATTTCCATAACACCTCGATAGCACCTGCGCGTGAATCACCGGAATGGGCTAAAGTAACACCCTGCCGAGAACATTGCAACGGGGAATGGCCGGATTAAACCTGTCGGACGTAGATGTGAAGAGACGGGGCGTGCGGATTCCCGACCTCCCAGCCGCGGGCGATGCGGTAGCCGGGAATCCAGACGATTTCGCCGCGGCATTCGAAGACCGGGATGCGATCCCTGCTGTCGCGCGGAACCTTCTGATCCACGAAAAGGTCCTGCAGCTTGCGCGTGCCTTTCATGCCGAAGGGCTTCATCCTGTCGCCGGGTTTCCAGGAGCGGACATAAAGGGCTGATGCCTTCCCGCCGATCGAAGCGGCGGCGGGCAGATGCCCAGCCCGAACGCCTCTCTTGCGGATAATGCCGGTCGCCAACTTCGTGACGATCCGCAGGCCTTGATCCGGAAGAACGGTCTCGCCCGGCACGGCAACCCGTTCGCGGAATGCACCGCCCGCGGCAACCGGGCCCTTTTCAAGAACAAGCTTCCCGTATCGACACACGACGCGTACTGCACCGGAGACGGGCACAGCCCGCGTGCCGCGCGGCGCGGCAAGGAGTCTCTCGATGTTCTCAATCGTCTCGAAACCAAGCGGGTCGGCATCCACGCCACCGGCTACCAGCCACAGCCGAAGAATCCGCCTGCGCGCCGCCAGCGGCAAGCCGTTCAGCTTCTCAACGTTCAGCTCGTTCCTTTTCGCCCCCCCTGCACATTCGCTCCACAGTCCGCGGGCGATCGAGTCCAGCCACTCGTTCTCCTCGCGCAACAGTTCCGCCGTTCGCAGGATCGCCCGGCGCACCTGCGGATTCAGCCTGGACTCCAGCAGCGGCAGGACCTGATGCCTGACCCGGTTTCGCAGGAACGTCATGTCCATGTTGCTCTTGTCCTCGCGCCAAGCCAGGCCGTGGCGGCGCAGGAAGCGAACCGCCTCCAGGTGCGTGACGTCGCGGCATGGCCGAACGACGCGAAGGCCGTGCCTTTCAGCGCAGTAGGGAATTCCGCTGACGCCCTGCGGGCCGGCACCGCGCGTCAGCTTGAGCAGAACCGTCTCCACCTGGTCGTCCGCCGTATGCGCCGTTGCGACGCAGTTCGCCCCCACCGCCCGCGCGGTTCGGATCAGGAACTCGTACCGCGATTGCCGGGCCGCCATCTCCAGCGAAACGCCCCGCTCCTTCGCCATGCGCGGGATATCCGCCCGTCCCTGCTCGCACCGCAGGTTCAGCCGCCACGCCAGTTCCTTGACAAAGACGGCGTCCTGGTCCGCCGCGCGTCCCCGAATCCCGTGGTTCAGGTGCGCCAGCGTGATCGAAATGCCGTACCGCTTTTTCAGGAAGTGAAGCGCGTAGACAAGAGCCACGGAATCGGCCCCGCCGGATACGGCGATCAGCACGTGATCGCCCTCCCGAAGAAGAGCGTGCTTCAGAATCGTGCGCTGGACCGTGCGAAGCATCGAACCATGGTTCATGGTTCACGGAGAATGGTCAATGAAGAAAGCGCCCCCATCTGAGAAGCGTCCCCATCGCATCCCACACTTTATAAAGTGTGGGATGGGCTCGAGGGCGCCAGGAGGAGTTGATTGTGAACCGCTGCTTGGAGAACGAGGACGAAGACCGTTTATTCCAGCCGCTGCATCCCGCCCATGTACGGCTGGAGCGCTTCGGGAATAAGCACGGTGCCGTCGGCCTGCTGGTAGTTCTCCAACAGGGCAACGACGAGGCGGGGCAAGGCGACGCCGGAGCCGTTCAACGTGTGAACGAGCGCGACTTTGCCGTCCTTGTTGCGATAGCGAATTTGCGCGCGGCGGGCCTGGAAGTCCTCGAAGTTGCTGCACGAGGAGACCTCCAGCCACGCGTTCTGGCCGGGCGCCCAGAGCTCGATGTCGTAGCACTTCGCCGCGCCGAACCCCATGTCTCCGGTGCAGAGAAGAACCACGCGGTAGGTCAGACCGAGCCGCTGGAGCACATCCTCGGCGTTCTGCACAAGCTTCTCCAGTTCGTCGTACGAGTTCTCGGGCTCGACGAACTTGACCATCTCGACCTTGTCGAACTGGTGCACGCGAATCATGCCGCGCGTCATCTTCCCCGCGGCGCCGGCCTCGCGGCGGAAGCACGGCGTGTAGGCCGTCAGGTAAATCGGCAACGGGTCCTGGATGATCTCGTCGCGGTAGATGTTCGTCACCGGCACTTCGGCGGTAGGAATCAGGTACAAGTCGTCCGAGGGAACGTGATACAGCTCCTCCGCGAACTTCGGCAGCTGCCCGGTCCCGCGCATCGAAGACGCGTTGACCACAAACGGCGCCGAGATTTCCTTGTAGCCGTGCTCGCTCACGTGCAGATCGAGCATGAACTGTATGAGCGCTCGCTGGAGCCGGGCTCCAAGGCCCTTCATCAGGAAGAACCCGGCGCCGGACATGCGGGCCGCCCGCTCAAAATCCAGAATGCCGAGTTTCACGCCGATATCCCAGTGAGCCTTTGCCTCAAAATCAAAATGGCGCGGCTCGCCGTGCTGCCGCACGACCTGGTTGCCCGACGCGTCCGCGCCCACGGGGACGCTCGCGTGCGGCAGGTTCGGAAAATACAGAAGCGCGCCGCCCAGCTTTTCCTCGACCTCGCGAATCCGCTGATCCGTTGCCGCGATCTCTTCGCCGACCTCGCGCATGGCCTTCTGCATGTCGGCGGCGTCCTTGCCCGCCTTTTTCAGCGCGCCGATCTCCTTCGACACCACGTTCCGGCGGTTCTTCAGAACTTCGACCTGCGAGACCATCGCGCGGCGCTCCTTGTCGAGCGCGATCACGGCATCGAGATCGGCCGTTGCGCCACGCGCCTGGAGGGCGCGACGCACGTCGTCTTCATGGTCGCGGATGAACTTGATGTCGAGCATGGGATTCTTTCGGGCAACGCATTACAGAGGGGCCGCTGCCGTGGGCTCCATGCCCACGCCCTTGCCCTCGGCGGCCTTCTGGATCACGCCCATGCAGGGAGGACAGTAGTTGCGGCCCTTGCTGTCCAGCTCCTCGTCCGTCGTGTACTGCCACATGGCGCATTGCGGATTCGGGCACGACGGCGCGCCCAGGAGCATGCCGATGCTCTGCATCACTTCCCGCTCCACCCGGCGGCCGTACACTTCGGCGTCATCCGCGGCCGGCTTCAGAGACTTGAGATTGACCACCGCGACACGCTGTTCCGGGAAGAAAGCGCCGTGCGGCTTGATGTCGGCCGCGGGATTCGCGAGCACGACCAGCGCCGCGTCGTCGGCCGCCAGGGCCTTTCCGGCCTCGGCCGCGACCGCGTCCAGCGTATCGCCGGACGACTCGAGCGCCGGGGCCACGCGGAATTTGAAGCCCGTGTTTTCCTTGGCAAACGCCAGCACGCGATCCATCAGAGCCGAGTCCACGGGACCGACGGCGACAACGGCAATCGACTTGCCGGCCGCCGGCTGGGCCGGCGCCGCGGCTTCCTCGGCGAAAACGCCGGACGCCGCCATCAGAATCACACTCAGAAGACCAGCCATGATCCGTCTCATCGTTCTTCCTCCATGTTGATGAACACCGTAAGACAACCGTGCCGCAAGTTTCGCGACAGTTGGGGATTATTAGAAGATTGCGGCCCGGAAAGCAACACCGCGCACACGCTCGGAAAAAGTTCCGTTACGGCGCGGCGGCCTGGGCCGTTTCCCAAGTCTTCTTCAACTCGGGATACCGGGGGTCCTTGCGGATCGCCTCCTGGTAGGGTTTGTCGCCCTCCATCCACTCCGGCATCTCCGCGGGATGCGAGGAAGCGAGCCGGGTGAGAATCGGCCATGCCTTGTTGATTTGTTCGCGCGCCGCGTAGGTGCAGGCCAGGGCAAACGCGGCTTGACCCTCCTGCGGAGTCAGCTTGCAGACCTTCTCGAGAACCGCGCCGGCCTGGCTGTACATTTCCATGTTGATGAGCACGTACGCGTAGTTGTACAGGACCACGGAGCTTTCCGGATAGCGCGCCGCCAGGGCGTGGAAATGCAGCACCGCGGATCTCCTGTCCCCCATCTGAAACAGGCACTTTCCAATATCCATGCTGACGCCCGCAGCGCGCACACCCGCATTCGTGGCCGAGGCCAGCGCTCCTCGAGCCTCGACAAACTGCCCCGCGCGCAAGGCCAGACTCGCTTTTTTCAAGGAAGTCGCGATCTCTGTCACATGCTCAGCCGTGTTCGGACCCAGCACGATATCGCAGAAATTCGAATAGCCCTCCGGTTTCAGCACCTTGATGTAGTCCTCCCTGTCCGCGTCCAGCCAATCGGCGGCCTCAAGGACCTGATCCGTGTCGAGCATCTCCCATCCCGCCCAGGAGGTGTTCGTGTCGCCGAGGGCCACGCGCACGCAGAGCTCTTGAAACCGGGATGAGAGATGCGAGGGGTTCGCCTGGAGCGCCTTTTGCGCCAACTCGCCGGCCTCCTTCAAGCGGAGCAGGCGGATAAGCACACCGGCGCGGCCGGCCAGAAAATCCACGTTGTCCGGATCGGCGCGCAACGATTTCTGGAAATACACATCCGCCAGGCCGAAGTTCCTGGCCAGCGCGGCGAAGGCGGCCGCCCTCTGGATGAGGAACGGATTTTCAGGGTCGTGCTCCAGCGCCTGCTCGATCTCCGAGAGCGCCTTGGGCCAATCGCGCTGGCGGGCATAGACGCTCGCCGACTGGAAACTGGCCCGGGCCAGGTCGGGTGACGGACCGCCCGCTTGAAAGGAAGACATTCTCCCGGCGGAAGAAGGCGGAAGGATGGGCTTGCGGACGTCCACCAGCGGATACTTCTTGATCCCGGCCTGAAACACCTCGCCGGTGATCTTCCCCGAAGGATCCGACAAGTCGGCCTTCAGCCCGTCGGCATCGAAGATGGAATCAGGCTGGCGCGGGACGAACTCGGCGCGCGCGGCCGCGAGCGCGCCGGACACGGCGAGAAGCCCGGCCGCAAGGCCCC
Organism: uncultured Lentisphaerota bacterium; assembly: GCA_937870865.1. Lineage (GTDB taxonomy): Bacteria > Verrucomicrobiota > Kiritimatiellia > CAIQIC01 > JAGNIJ01 > CALMZY01. Next base: position 6,287 of record CALMZY010000154.1, read on the forward strand.
GGGCCCATCGCCCCGACTTCACGCTGTTTACCCGTCGTTCACTGATTGGAATCAACATCCGCACGCTCCACCAACCGCTCCAAATCGCACTTCATAATCTTCTTCAGGGACGGAACGACTCTGTCGGCTTCGTTCAGTTTCGCGGGCGCGTAACTATTGGAAAGCGCGAGGACCCGGAGCCCCGCGCCCTTCGCCGCCGCGATCCCCGCGGGGGTATCCTCAATGGCCACACCGCGCTCCGCGACAACGCCTCCGGACGGGAACGCCCGGGCCAGGCGTTTCAGGGCCAGCACGTACGACGCGGGGTCGGGCTTGCTCGCCGATACATCTTCCGCCGTCACAACCGCATCAAACGCGCGGTCCAGCTTGAGCCTTCGCAGGATCGGCTGGATGTCGCTTTTCACGGCGCCGCTGCACAGGGCCAGGGGAACTTTTTTGGCCAGCGACTTGATCAACGGCAGGACGCCCGGGAACGGATCGGCGCCCTTCTGCTCGGCCAACTCCTGGAACAACCGCGCCTTGGCCCGCATCAGCTCCGAGAGTTCCGAGTTGCTCAAAACCCGCCCGCCCCGCTTGAAGGCCTCGCGGAATACGTCGCGGTCGTCGAACCCGAGATAGACGGAGACGTATTCCTCCCAGGTGAACGCAAGCGCCTTCGCCTGCAGGATGTCGCGGAACGCGGCGAAGTGCAGCGGCTCCGTGTCCACAATCACGCCGTCAAAATCGAAAATCACCGCCGCCAGTTTGCGTTCGCGTTTCATGTTTCGTTCTACGGCTATCATTTGCCCATGGTTTTTGCCAGCGCCGCGCGCAGGGATTTCAGCGGGAGCGTGTTCAGGACATCCTTCTTCCCGAGCCACCCGCGGCGCGCCTGACCGACCCCGTAGACCATGTGGTCAAGGTCCGTCGTGCCGTGCGCGTCCGTGTTGATGCAGACCCGAACGCCCTGCGACTTGGCCATCCGGCACGAGGTTTCCGTCAGATCGAGCCGCAGGGGATGCGAATTCAGCTCGAGAAAACACCCGCGCTGCGCCGCGTGTTCGATCACGCGCGACAGATCGAGCTCGTACGGCTCGCGTTCGAGGAGAAGCCGGCCGGTGGGATGCGCGAGCATCGTGAAACAGGGATGATCCATCGCCCGGAGCACGCGCTCCGTCTGCCGGTCGGAGGTGAACCTGAACTGGCTATGGATCGAACCGATCACCAGGTCCAGCTTGGCCAGAACGGAGTCCGGCAGATCGAGGCCGCCGTCGTCGAGAACATCGACCTCGATGCCCTTCAGGATCGCGATTCCCTTCAGCGTTGCGTTCAGCCGGTCGATCTCCTCCATCTGCTTCATCAGTCGCTTCTCGTCCAACCCGCCGACCATCGCGAGCCGCCGCGAGTGCTCCGTCACGGCGATGTACTCGTAGCCGCGCGCGCGGGCCGCCTCGGCCATCTCGCGAATCGAGTTCTTGCCGTCGGACTCCGCGGTATGCATGTGAAGGTCGCCGCGGATGTCGTCGAGCTCGACAAGCTTCGGCAGTTTCCCCTTCTCCGCCGCCTCGATTTCGCCCGCGTCCTCGCGAAGCTCCGGCGGAATGAAGGGAAGATCGATCGTCGCGTACACGTCTTTCTCCGTCCTCCCGGCCACGTACGGCTCGTCCTTCTCCTCCCCCGCGGAGAACACGCCGTACTCGTTGATCTTGAGTCCGCGCTCCTGGGCGCGCTTGCGGATCGCGATATTGTGCGCCTTGCTGCCGGTGAAATACACCATCGCCGCGCCCAGGCTTTTCTCTTCGACCAGCCGCAGGTCCACCTGCACGCCCGTCCGCAGGACGATGCTGGATTTCGTTTCGCCGTGCGCCAGCACCTCCGCCATTTCGTCGTAGCGAACAAAGCGGTCCATGACCTGGCTTTTTCCGTCCGCCACGGCAAGGATATCGATGTCCCCCACCGTCTCCCGGGCCCGCCGGCAACTCCCCGCGATCGCCACCGTCTCCACGCCCGGCACGGTCTCGAGATACTGCACCAGCGCATGAGCGTACGGCTCGACAGCCGCCCGCAGGAACCGCCGGCCCGTGTCGGCCTTCGACTTGATCGATTCGAGAATCTGTTGTTCGAGCTTTTCGCCAAAGCCCGCCAGGTTGCGCACCTTCCCCTCGCGCGCCGCGGCTTCCAACTGCTTCAGCGATTCGATCTTGAGATCCTGGAAAAGGGCCTTCACCCGTTTCGGGCCGAGGTTCGGAAGGCGGAGAAGATCGGTGATGCCCGGCGGAAATTGCCTGCGAAGTTTCTCCAGGGTCTCCATCCCTCCGGTCTCGACCGCCTCGACAATTTTCGCCGCGAGGTCCGCACCGATGCCGGGAATGTCCGTCAGGTCCTCGTCGCCGGCCAGCATGTCGCTCAGTTCGCGGCCCAGGCCCTGAACCGTCCGCGCCGCGTTTCGATAGGCGCGGATGCGGAACGGATTGGCCCCCTGAATGTCGAGCAGATCGGCGATCTCATCGAACATCGCCGCGATTTCGGCATTGTGAACCAGCATGATTCACCGTCTCCTGAACGGAGTATACGTTGACGGCCCCGGAATTACAGGAAAACCAGTCGCCGTGAATCCGATAATCTATGAGCGCCCGCCAACCGGCCGGGAAGACTTGGAGAGTTTACAGGATCAAGGTGACCCGGCCGTGATTGACGAGGCAGAACAATCGGAGCGCTCCCGCGCGTGAACATGTAGATCCACTTTCATCTTTTCCAGACCTTGGAAGAAAACAGGGCTGATGATCCAACCCTTGGAAGTTTTGCGCGCGTAAGCGGCAATCTATCCCTTGACGCAGACCAGCGGCACCAGTTTTGCCACCTTCCGCGCAAGCCCGGCCGCGTGCGTGGCTTCGACTACGGTGCTCACATCCTTGTACGCGCCCGGCGCCTCCTCGGCGACTCCGCGATACGAGCGGGTGCGGATCAGAATTCCGCGGCCGGCCAGTTCGTCAATCACCTGCCGGCCCTGCCACTGTTTCGTCGCCTGTGTGCGGCTCATCTGCCGACCCGCGCCGTGACAGGCCGACGCAAACGCGAGCCCGGCGCTCTCGGGCGTCCCGGCGAGAATGTACGACGCCGTTCCCATCGTCCCGCCGATCAGCACGGGTTGACCGACATCCCGGAGCGCGGGCGCAACATCCGGATGCCCGGGCCCCAGCGCGCACGTCGCGCCTTTCCGATGCACGAACAGCTTGCTCTTCCGCCCGTCCACGACGTGATTCTCGAGCCGGCACGTGTTGTGCGAGACGTCGTACAGCAGCGGCGCGTCCAGGCCTTTGCGCACCGTGTTCAGCGCCTGCCGGACGAGATGCGTCAGGATCTGCCGGTTCGCCAGCGCGCAGTTGATGGCCGCGCGCATCGCGCCGAGGTATGCCTCTCCCACCGGCGAGCGAATCGGCGCGCACGCGAGCTCGCGGTCCGGCAGCGGGATGCCGTAGCTCGCGGCGGCGGAAACCATCTTCTTCGAGTAATCCGTTGCGACCTGGTGGCCGAGGCCGCGCGAGCCGCAGTGGATGCTGATCACGATGCCGCCCTCGCGAAGGCCGTACGCGGCGGCGGTCTTCGGGTCGAATATCTCGCGCACCTCCTGGACCTCGAGATAGTGATTGCCGGATCCGAGCGTGCCCATTTCCTCTTCCTGCCGCTGCTTCGCGTGCCCGGACACCTGCGCAGGATCGGCGCCGGCCATGCAGCCGCGGTTCTCGATCCGGTCGAGATCGTCCGGAACGCCGTAGCCCTGCTGCACCGCCCACCGCGCACCGCCCGCCAGCATCTCGTCGAGCTGGGCAGGATTCAGCCGGACGTGGCCGGTGCTGCCGACCCCCGCGGGCACCTTGTGGAAAAGCGCATCGGCGAGCTTCGGCTTGATCGGGTCCAGCTCTTCGCGCGTCAGCCCGGTCAGCATCGTCCGAACGCCGCAGGAAATATCGAACCCGACGCCGCCCGCGGAGACCACGCCGCCCTGTTCCGCATCGAACGCGCCGACGCCGCCGATCGGAAAGCCGTAGCCCCAGTGCGCGTCGGGCATGGCGAACGATGCCTTCACAATGCCGGGCAGCGTCGCGACGTTCGCGATCTGATCGAGGACTTTTTCATCCATCCCGCGAAGCAACGGCTCGTCGGCAAACAGCACGCCCGGCACGCGCATCGAGCCGCGGGGCTCAAGATGCCATTCCGTCTCCGATACTCTCGACAAGGGGTTCAGATCCATAGTCACTTGGAGCGATGGAGGATTGGAGTCCTGGAGTGGTGGGTCGGATCAGGTCCTTCCATCACCCCAATTCTCCATCACTCCAACACTCCGCTCCTCACACATCCAAGACGCACTGCGCGAGCCATTCGCCGCCGGGCGATTGCTTCACGGCGAGGTCGTGGTACGTGACCGCCTTGACCTCGACCGCGGGCTGGTGCTTTTCGGGATCGATCGCCTCGCCCCAGATGCGGGCCTTCAAGAGCTTGTCGCCGACATAAATGTCGAAGCGGCTGAACAGCATCCGGCGGGTCGACATTTCGTACACCAACCGGTTGAGCCATTCGACGAGGAGCATCTCGTCGTTTTCCGCCTCGCAGGTGACTTCGAGGGGCTCCAGGGCCTCGATGGTCTCGGGGTTCGCCACGACCGCCGTCAGCGCGAGCGATACCTGCTCGAAGGCGTCGGACTTCGTGGCGCCGATCCCCCGCACGCCGACGTCGGCCGGGTGCGGATAGTGTTCCCATCGCTTCTCGATCATGGCCTGCGCCCCTCCGGATGAAACGCGACCACCACGGCGTTGTATTGTAGCGCCGGATCCCCGGGCAAAAAAGAAGGAAATTGCCCTCCGCTTTCGGCCGGTTATACTGCCGCCGTGAAGACCAACCGTTCACGCTCGATCACGCTTCTGATCTCGTGCCCGGACCGGAAGGGCATCGTCGCGACCGTCACGAACTTCATCGCCCTGCACAACGGCAACGTCATCCACCTCGAACAGCATGTGGACCTCGAGGAGAACGTGTTCTTCATGCGGGTCGAGTGGGACGAGAGCGGCTTCGACCTGCCGTACGGCCGGATCGCATCCGCGTTTCGGAAGATCGCGGACGATTTCAAGATGCGGTGGGAACTCCGCGACTCCGACACCGTCCCCCGCATGGCGGTGTTTGTCTCGAAGGAGCCGCACTGTCTCTACGACATTCTCTCGCGGGTCCGTTCCGGCGAGTGGACCGTGAACGTGCCTCTCGTCATCGGCAATCACCCCGACCTCGCGCCGGTGGCCCGGCGATTCGGCGTGCCGTTCCATGCGTTTCCGATCACGCGGGCCGGCAAGGCGAAGCAGGAGCGGAAGGAACTGTCGCTCCTTCAGAAGCACGGCGTGGATTTCATCGTGCTCGCGCGGTACATGCAGATTCTTTCGCCGGACTTCGTCCGCCGGTACCCGAACCGCATCATCAACATCCACCACTCCTTCCTGCCGGCATTCCCGGGCGCAAAACCGTATCACTCGGCGTACGCCCGCGGCGTCAAGATCGTCGGAGCGACGAGCCACTACGTGACGAGCCGCCTCGACACGGGGCCCATCATCGAGCAGGACGTGATTCACGTGAGCCACAAGGATTCCGTCGAAGACCTTGTCCGCAAAGGCAAGGACCTGGAGAAGGTCGTTCTCGCGCGCGCGGTCTGGCGGCACCTGCAGAACAAGGTGCTCGTCTACAACAATAAGACCGTGATCTTCGAATAGCGTGGATGCGGTCTCCCTTCGGCCTGCCTTCGCCTTGAGGCTCAGGCCGAAAGGAGCCTCAGGGCGAGGGCCAGACCGCTTCGTTTAGCACGCCCGGGTGTTCTGCGCTGGCGCGTCGAACGAAGACCGGGGAGAGCGCCTACGCATCCTTCTCGATCACGGCGACGTAGCGGCCGCCGCGCGGCGGGATAAACCGCGCGACATGCCAGCCGGTGCCGCAAAGGATGTCCTTCATCTCGCGCCGCGAAACGAAGAGGTAATCGAACCAGCGCGTCGCCAGATTCCCGTATCGAACGCGAATGCGGAGCTGTCCCGACAGGCGGCCGCGCCGGCGGTTGAACCGATGATAGGCCAGGTGATCGGGATTCCGCGTGGCGTACGGATCGAGGCATTCCGCCACGATCCGCGCGCCGGGATTCGTGAACCGATGAAACCGCTTCAGCAGCCGCCGCGCGCGGGCGGGCGAACCGAAGAGGCCGAAGTTGTTGCCCATCATCTGGATCGTGTCGAACCGGCCGAGTTGCGGCCCAAGCCGGTCAATCGGCACCACCTTCGCCTCCTTCACGCCCCGGAGGCGGCACACCTTGATGGCGAGCGGCGAGATGTCGGTGGCAAGAACTCGGAACCCCTTCTTCTGAAGATACAGGACGTGCCGGCCCGCGCCCGAGCCGATGTCCAGCACGCGGCCGCGCGCGCACCGCAGGGCCTGCTTCTCGTCCCTGCCCCACGACGGGTATTCGGAGAAATAGAGCTCCGTCCGCCACGATCCGTCGATGTAGCCGTCGTCGCGCTCGACAATCTCGCAGCTCGCGCAGCCGTTGAGGTGGTCGAGCAGTTCCTGCCCGAACGCATCCGCGTTTTGCTTCGGTTTCATTCCGTGGTCTTCGGAGGAACGACCTTCCACGTCCAGGTCTCCGCGCCCGCCGGCCGAAGATCGGCGGCAAACCCCCAGCCGCCGCCGGCGTCGAAAACCTTCAACAGCAGCGTGTTCCGGCCCTGGCGCATGCGCAGGCGGACCTGGTCTTCGCCGGCTTTCACGCCGCGGGCCACATCGTGGACAAGCACCTGCCGCCCGTTCCACCACGCCATGGCGCCGTCGTCGCTGCCGAGACCGAGAATGACGTCGCCGTCCCGCTCCGATTCGAGTTCCGCAAAGGCGTACGCGACAACCTGGTTGGTCAACCCAAACGCTTCCGGGGCCTCGAAATCCACGTGGTCGGCGGCCGCGTTCAGGACCTTCCATGGCCGGCCGCCCGCCCCCCGCCCGAAACCGGCCACAAGGGATTCCTCGTTTTCGACCGCCGGGTCCAGAAGGTTCGCGGCCGGAAACGGCCCGCAGATCTGCCAGTCGCGGATGAACCGGCCGGAGACAGGCTCCCGGGCAAAGACCGACACCGCACCAAGAAACAAAGCGATCAGAAGAAGATTCCTCGTCGCCCAGCGGCTGGGAATGACGGAATAAAGTTCCGCTTCGGAACAGCAGACTGCGTGGTTGTTCCGCATCATGGTGCCGACTTCGCCTTCCGGAGATAATTCACCGACTCATCAATCCACTTCCTCACCCACTCGACCTCCCCGCTGATCTCGTTGGTCTTGCCGGCCCACGTCAGCGGATCGAACAGGAAGGCGACGTGCGTGCCGCGCGCCACCACGGCCGGATCGCCGCCGGCAAAGGATTCAAGCACGCGCAACTCCCCCGGAGCGTCAGTCAACCGCAGCCACCACGGCGTAACCCGTTCAAGGATCTCGTTCCCGTTGTTGATGCCGATCCTGCAGTTGACCGCCGCGCCGCCTTCCACAAGCACAACGCCGCAGAGCCGTACCCACGGAGCCCGCGGCAATTCGATCGTGCGCAGTTCGAGGGAGGGCTCGAGCGGCATCAGGATGCGGCTGAGGAACGTGGCGCCGCGCTTCACATGATCGGTCATCACCGGCTCGAACCGCATGTCGCCGATGGTCGGACCCATGACAAGGTTCCGCCGCTCGCCGTTGCTGTATTCGGCCCGGCAGAAAGGCGCCGCATTGCCCTCAGACGAACCGGCCAGCATTTCGACACGCAGATATCGACCGGACGGCACGGCAAGGACCTGGCCGTCGCACGGGATGCCCCGGTCGAACATCGCAGGATCCATCGCGCGCCAGGGCGAAAGGTTCGTTCCGGTAATGGCGCCCGACACCTCGACCGGCCGGGCGGCCGCGTTCGTCAGGTTCAGAAGCAGGAACCGCTCGCGCTGTTGCGCGGAACTCAAGCCGAGGGCGGAAAGAAACCAGGGCTCGGTTTCCTTCATGAACCGGTCGCGAACTCCGACCGCGCCGAACGTGATCGTCTTCTTCGCGCGCAGGGCTTCGCGGTCGTCGTCGCTGAGAATTTCGGAAATCGTGGAGAGCAGGACGACCGGCTTGTTGTCGTCGGGGATCGTCCGGGTGAACGCGAAGCCGCGCCAGAATTTACGGAAGTCCTTGGAGACGACGGCCCCGAATTTCGCGCCGGCATTCGGGTCGCCGGTCATCAACCCCTCCCCGTATTGATCGACGCGCTTCCCGAGCGTGCTGAGGAACGGGTATTCCCATGCCGCCACCCATGTCTTGAGCTGTTGGAAGCCGGGCCGGTGCGACGCCTGCGCGTAGTCGGGATAGTAGATCCACACCTGCGGCTCCGGGTCCCGGAACGTCACGGCCTTCGCGAACGCCCGGTTGATGGCGTCGCCGGCGAGCGCCATCGGCTTTTTCGTCCCGTCATCGCGCAGGTATCCAAAATCGCCCTCGGGCCACTTGTCGTACAGCATGAAATAGCCGTAGCCGCCGAGCCACGGCAGGACGTTCATCAGCGCGAACTGCGCGGCATACATGCGCGCCGCGTTCTCCTCCGTCGGCGGCTCCGCCCACGCGTAATTCACCACCGGCGGATTCTGCTCGAGCGTGGAGGTGCGGAACCCGGTTTCGCTGATGTAGACCGGCCCGCCCTGCATGTCGTAGT
>CALMZY010000155.1 GCA_937870865.1 uncultured Lentisphaerota bacterium
GGTTTCGTTTCGTGTCTTTCGCCGTTTTCGTGGTTAATACCTCCATGCCGGACATCGTTCTAGCCACGCTCAACGCGAAGTACAGCCATACCGCTTTCGGCTTGCGTTACCTGCTGGCGAATCTCGGCCCGCTCAGGAACCGTGCCACTCTGCTGGAATTCGACATCAAACGAAAACCGGCCGAGGTCGTCTCCGCGATCCTGGAGCAGAATCCGAGAATCGTCGGCCTCGGTGTTTACATCTGGAACATCGTTCCGCTGACCGGGGTCGTGACCGCGCTGAAACGCGAACGGCCGGACATCCTCATCGTCCTCGGCGGGCCCGAGGCGAGCTTCGAGGAGGATCAGCCGGAAGTCTGCCGGCAGGTTGACTTCGTGATTGCGGGCGAAGGCGAGACCGCGTTCGCGGAATTGTGCGGTCAGCTTCTTTCAGGCCGGCGGCCGACTCAGACGTTCATCCGCGCGGGTCACGCGAGCCTTGACCGGCTCGTTCTCCCCTATGACCTATATGACCCATCGGACATATCCCACCGGCTCATCTACGTTGAAACTTCGCGCGGCTGTCCGTTCGAGTGCGAGTATTGCATCTCTTGCAACGACGCGCCGGTGCGGTTCTTCGACCTCGACCGCCTGCTGCCGGAGTTCGAGCGCCTCATCGACCGCGGCGTGCGGCAGTTCAAGTTCATGGACCGGACGTTCAACGCGAACATCGATCACGCCGTTCGGGTGATGGAGTTCTTTCTCGCAAGGATGACGCCGGGCCTTCGCCTGCATTTCGAAATGATGCCGGACCGGTTCCCGGAGCGGCTGCGCTCCGTTATCGCGCGCTTCCCGGCAGGCACGCTGCATTTCGAGATCGGCGTCCAGACGTACAACGAGAAGGTTGCACGGCGGATCAAGCGTCACCAGAAAATGGAACTCATCGACGACAACCTGCGATTCCTGAGGAACGACGCGGGCGCACTGATCCACGCCGACCTGATCGCCGGCCTGCCGGGCGAATCACTGGAGAGTTTCGCCGCGGGCTTTGACCGGCTGGCCGCGCTTCGGCCGCACGAACTCCAGTTCGGGATCCTGAAACGCCTCCGCGGCGCGCCTATCGGCCGGCACGATGCGGAATGGGAAATGGTTTACAATCCCGACCCGCCCTACGAGATCATCCGGAACAAGCAGATCGACAAGCCGCAGATGGACCGGCTCAAGCGGTTTGCGAAGTACTGGGAGCTGATCGCCAACCGCGGCAACTTCGAGGAGAGCCTGCCGTTGATCGTTGGGGATTCGCCGTTTGCGCGGTTCATGGAGTTGAGTGACTGGCTGCACGGCAAGGTCGGCCGTGATTTTGGCATTCCGCTCCGTGAATTGGCGGGCCTTGTATTCCAGTATCTGACCGTGGAGTTGAAGAAGGACGCCGCCGACGTGAGCGCCGTGGTTCAGCGCGATTACCAGCGGACAGCGAAGAGGGAAACGCCGGTCTTCCGGAGTCCAAAGTCCAAGGTCTAAAGTCCAAAGTCACTTTGGACATTGGACTTTCGACTTTGGACTTAAGTTGTCCCCCGCCGCTTCTTGATCGCGCGCTCGTAGACTTCGACGTACTTCCGCGCGGAATCCTCCCACGAGAACTCCTGCGCCATCGCCGATTCGCGGAGCTTCGCGATGTGGTGCGGCCGGTCGAACCACGTCGACACTGTCCAGCCGATCGTGTCGTACAGCGCCTGCCCGGTCGGCGCGAGAAACTTGAACCCCGTGCCCTCGCCCGTCGACTGGTTGTAGTTCTGGACCGAGTCGTCGAGGCCGCCCGTTGCGCGGACGATCGGGAGCGTGCCGTACTTCATCGAGTACATCTGGTTGAGCCCGCACGGCTCGTACAGCGACGGCATCAGGAAGAAGTCGCTGCCCGCTTCAACGACGTGGCTCAACTCCGTCGAGAACCCGATGTAGGAGCCGACGCGGCCGGGGTACTTGGCGGTCAGCCAGTGGAAGAAATTCTCGGTCGAGGAATCGCCGGTCCCGAGCACCGCCACCTGCATGACCATCGTGTTCAGCGCCCGCGGCAGGGCTTCCTTGATCAGGTTGAAGCCCTTCTGGTCCGCGAAGCGCGACACGATTCCGAACACGGGCCAGTCCTCGCGCTGCTGAAGCCCGAACCGCTTCTGCAGGTCCGCCTTGCACGCCGCCTTGCCGCGCACGTCCCGCGCCGAGTACTTGTGGGCGATCATCCGGTCCGTCTCCGGATTCCAATGCTCGTAGTCGCAGCCGTTCAGGATGCCGACGAGGTCCGCCTTGCGGTTGTTCAGGTACGGCGCCATCCCCTGCCCGCCGAGCGGCTCCAGGATCTCCCTCGCGTACGTCGGGGACACCGCGGTGATCGCGTCGGTGAACCAGAGGCCCGCCTTCAGCAGGTTGATCTTGCCGTAGTCCTCGAAAATATCCGGTGCGTAGTATTCCCAGCCGATGCCGATGTAGGGAAACGCGCTGATGTGGTACTTGCCCTGGTAGCCGACGTTGTGGATCGTCAGCACGCTTGCGGTGTTCGACAGCGGCGAAAGAATGCGATCCCACGTTTTCAGGAACACGGGAACGAGCGACGTCATCCAGTCGTGCGCGTGCATGACGTCGGGAGTGAAGTTCTCGTCCTTGCAGATCTGAAGGGCGGCCTTGGACAGAAGCGCGTACCGGAATGCGTTGTCGTCGTACTCGCCCCACGGCTCGTCGTAGATGCCGGGGCGGCCGAAGTAGCGCTGGCAATCCACAAACCAGACCGGCACCTGCTTGTCGAGCACAGCCTCGAAGACCCCGATCCACTGCTCCTCGCGTCCGCCCATGTGGACGCATGCGGACTTCACGAACTTGATCCCGTATTTCTCGCGGTTGATGGAGGCGTAAAGCGGCATGACGATCCGCGCGTCGTGCCCCAGCTTGCGCAGCGCCTTGGGCAGGGCCGCAACGACGTCGCCCAGCCCGCCGACCTTCGCGTAGGGCGCGCACTCGGACGCAACGAACAGGATCTTCAAGCCGCCGGGCGCGGCCGGGGCGGGCGACGAAGGCTGGCGTTCCCTGTGCTGGCCTTTGGCTGTTGAAGTTTTGCTCGCTGGGGACTTGCGCATCACAGGACTCCTTGACTCGAATTTTCTACAGGATAACCGGGGATTGAGTTTCTGTTCACTTCCTGCCCACGGGGACGATGCAGAGCGGCTCCTCGCCCGCCGGCAAACCCAGGATCTTCTTCACTTCGAGATCCGAAAAGGCTCCGACATCCACGGCGCCCAAGCCCAGCGCAACCGCCTCCAGCGCGATATTCTGCGCCGCATGTCCGACTTCCATATGGATGTACCGGTTCGCGCGCTCGCCGTACCGGGACGCGGTCCGTTCGTGAACCGCGGAAATCACAATGAAGGCAGGAGCCTTCGTCATCCAGTTCTGCCCGAGCGAGGCAGCGGCCAATTCAGCCCTCAGATCGCGCGGCTGGGTCAGCGTCAACGTATGCTTGACGGGAGTGTACTTGTAGAGGCCTGCGGCCAGACCCTCCACTTTCCCCGCGACCAGATAGCACTCCAGAGGATAAAGCGCGCCGGCCGATGGTACCGTCCTGAACCCGCCGAGACTTGTCACTCCCTGTGCCGACCACAGAAGCTGGGCCGCTTCAGACAGGGAAAGAGGCGTGTCGCGATACTCGCGCAACGAACGCCTTTCCTGAAGAGCCCTGTTCAAGTCGAATTTAGCTTCGTAGTTCGGAGCCGGCAGCTTGATCATTGTATCCACCTCATCGTTGTTGAACCCCTCGCCCGGCCAGAGGGTCTGCACCCCTGAAAAGGCAAGTCCGGCCAACGTAATCGCCCTGAAGAGCCCCCTCATCCTCACCTCCGCAAGCGTCGGATACTAGACGGAACGCGCAACAGTTGCCAGATCGTTCTGTGCAGACTCTGCAGAGATGTCTGTCGTTGAACATGTTATGCATCCTGTTTTGACTTGCGCCCAAAATGCGACTAGTATCGGCTCGATTGGGAAACTTCTGTGGGGTCTGGCAAGCGCCTTCGTCTCTGACGTATTTCGTTCATTTGCAATTAGTTGCGTACTGCACACGGCACGGATAGCGATGAGAGTACTGATCATAGGATCTGGAAACGCCGGTCAAACGCTGGCGGAGAAACTGTGCAGCGAGAAGCACGACGTTGTGGTTGTCGACAAACGCGCCGAATCGCTGGCACAGGTGCAGTCCCATCTGGATGTTCTGACCATCGAGGGCGAAGGATCCAGCCCGAGGATTCTTGAAGAAGCCGGAATCGCCAAGACCGACATGGTCGTCGCCGTGACGGACCGCGACGAGGTGAACATCCTGGCCTGTGTCCTCGCCCATTCCGTGGGTGTTCCGCACAAGGTCGCGCGGGTTTCCAACATGGATTACATCCATCCGCCCGAGCGTTTCAAACTGCAAAGCCTGGGCATCGACATGATCGTGAGCCAGAAGGAAGAATGCGCTCACGAACTGTACAACATTCTCCGGATGCCCGGCACGCTGGAGGCAGTTGACCTGCTGGAAAACCGCGTCATGGCTTCGGGCCTTCGGGTGCACATGGACAGCCCGCTGCTCCGGGCGCCGCTGAAGAACTTTCCCCAGCCGGAACTCCTTCAATCCATCCGTTTTATTGCCCTGGTGCGCGGATCCGAAATCATCATGCCGCGCGGCGACACCAATTTCCTGATCGGGGACGATGTGTACTTCGTCGGCCGGCCGGAGCATGTCAACAATTTCATCGAGTGGGCCTGGCCCGAGCACTCCAGTTTCAAGAAGGTCCTCATCGCCGGCGGCGGCGACCTCGGCCTCCACCTCGCCGAACTGCTGGAGGGTACGCCGATGCAGGTGGTCCTCGTGGAGCAGAACGAAGCGCGCGCGAACTACTGTTCCGGCGTCCTGAACCGCACGCTCGTGCTCAAGGGGAACCCGCTGGATCAGGAGACGCTCAAGAACGCCGGGATCATCGAGGAAACCGCCTTCGTCGCCGTCACGGACAGCGACGAGAACAACATCATCGGCTGCCTGCTGGCCGCGGACATGAAGGCGCGCTTCACCCTCGCGCAGGTCACGAAGCCGGAATACGTTCCGATCATCGAAAGCCTCAGCCTGCTCGACCGGGCGGTCAGCCCGCCGCTCTCCATGATCAACGCGATCCTGCATTTCGTCCGGGGCAAACACGTGAAAGCCGCCGCGTTGTTCCACAAACTGCCGGGCGAACTGCTTGACGTCGTCATCCCGCCAAAGGGCAAGTGGGCCGGCAAGGCGATCAAGGACGCGCGAATACCGGACGGGGTCACGGTCGCCAGCGTCCTGAGAAACGAGCAGGTGCTTGTCGCCACGGGCGAACTCGTGCTGGAAGAGGGCGATCGGCTGATCGTATTCTCACCGCCCAATGCGGTCGCCAAGCTCGAATCCCTGTTCCGCAAGTGAGAACCATCCGGCCATGAATACTCGGGCTGTCTTCAAAATGATCTCGTTCCTCCTGATGGTGGTCGGCCTGTCCATGGCCGTCAGCTGGGGGGTCTCCTGGTACTTCAACGACCCTCTGCCTGCGCGAAAAGGATTGGCATTCTCGTCGGCTCTCACCCTCCTCGTGGGCATCATCGTGCGAATCGTCACGCATGGACCGATCGAGCTCTCCTGGCGCGACGGCATCGGGATCGGCACGCTGGGCTGGTTCTTTGCCGTTGCGTTCGGCGCGCTCCCGTTCATCTGGTCCGGCGTGATCACCGATCCCGTGGCGGCCCTTTTCGAAACGGTTTCGGGCTTCACGACCACGGGGGCGTCGGTCATCCCGGTGCTTGAGATTGTTCCGAAGGGCATCCTGTTCTGGCGCGCGATGACGCACTTTCTCGGCGGCATGGGCATTCTCGTCCTTTGCGTCGCCATCCTCCCCTTCCTCGGCATCGGCGGCATGCAGCTGTACAAGGCGGAAGTGGCCGGCCCCTCCAAGGACCGGCTCACCCCGCGTATCGCCAACACGGCGAAGCTGCTTTGGGGGGTCTATGTGCTCCTCTGTGCCGCAGGGGTCTTCCTTCTCCGGTTCGGAGGAATGACCTGGTTCGATGCGATCTGCCACTCAACGGCATCCGTCGCCACCGGCGGATTCTCGACGCGCACGAATTCCGTTGGAGCGTACAACAGTCTGTACATCGAAGCCGTGATCACGGCCCTGATGTTCCTTGGCGCCGCCAACTTCGCGCTGCATTTCGGCGTCCTGCGGGGCCGGATCCTCGGGTATTTCAAGGATCCCGAATTCCGGTTCTACCTCTGCATATGGGCCATTGCATGGCTCGTGATCGCTCTGAACATCTGGCACACGGCCTATCCGTCCGCCGGCACGGCACTGCGTCACAGCGTCTTCGCCACCACGTCGGTCATGTCGACCACCGGGTTCTGCACGGCGGA
>CALMZY010000156.1 GCA_937870865.1 uncultured Lentisphaerota bacterium
AGTCCAGGACGCTCGAGCCGATCGAGGATGCGGCGGTACTTCGCCACCTGGGCCTGCTCGAGCGTCCTGGACTCGTCGCCTTCGAACAGGGCGCTCGAATAACTCATCGTCTCGTCGAGCCAGGCACGGTAGAAATCGTTGCCCAGGTCGTAGTGGGCCGAGATGTTGCGCCGCGATCCGCCTCGCGTATTGCCGCGCAATCCGTGCAACAGCTTGTCGGCCAGCAGGGAGAGCCAGCGGCCGTGAATGGCGTTCTCGAGTCGCTCGCGATTGCACGCCAGCACCGCGAGCAATGCGGCAGGCTCGGAACTATCCCAGCCGCCCGCGACATACGCCTCGGCGAAACCGATGTCCCCGCGCGCCAGCACCTGGTCGAAAACCCCCCAGTCGCGAACGCGCAGAACGGCGCGGCGCTCTCCCTCGCCGAGCGCCACGCGCTCGCCATCCGGAAGCGTGACTTCCATTCGGCCGCCGCGCACCGCGTCGAGCAGGCGCAGCACTTGTCTGGCGGACCGGGGCAGCGTCTTCGCCCGGATCGGGAAGGCAAGCTCGGGCGCCAGCGCCCCGGCGGACAGTCGGTCGGTGGTCATCGCGTCGTCTCCGTGAGCGGCGGGGTTGGTTTCGTATGAAAGGGCACGCGCCGCAGCCACAGGCGCATCGCCTGGAGGTGGATTCGGGCCACGACCGCGAAGCTCTGCAGGGGGAAACGGACGAGCGCGCGCAGCAGCGCCGAGCTATCCAGCGGGCGTATCCTGCCGCCGATTCGCGTGGCCAGCTGCTCGACGCCGTTTTCCCAGTAGTCGATCGCCACCTGCTGGTCATGTCCTCGTCCGGAGAAGCGAAAGCGGTACTCTCCCTTCACCGGGAAGAACGGGGATACGTGAAACACCTTGCGTGCAACCAGCACATCATCGCCCCGGATCGGCGCGCCGCCGGCATGGGCCACCAGGTAGTTGTGCCGCTCGCCGAACGTGTTATTGACCTCGGCCACGACGGACTGCACGCCTCCGTCCGGCCGCCGGCAGTACTAGAAGCTGACCGGGTTGAACACGTAGCCGAAATACCGCGGCACGGTGACCAGCTCCACGGTCCCGATCTCCGCCGTGAAGCCCTGCTTCTTCAGCCAATCGACGAGCCGGCCCTTCAGCGCGCCCTTCTCCCCGTCGAGGTAATCCGTGTCCCGGATCGAAAGCCGGCCCCACCGGTTGTGCGCGAAACCCGGGATCGTCCTGCCGAGCTCCTCGAGCTCGTCGAGGTCGATCCCGAGGCAGTAGAACGGGAAACTGAACGCGTGTTCGACCGGCGCGTGCCGCGCGTGCCCGACTTCGCCGGTGTAGATCCGCGAGTTCATGTCACAGGTCTTCCCCGAAGAGCTTCGCGACTTCGACCCCCGACCTCACGGCGTCCTCGTGGAAGCCGTACCCGAAGTAGCTCCCGCAGAAAAACGTGTTCCGCGCGCCGTTCAGCGACGGCAGGTCCCTCTGCGTCCCCATCGACTCCGCCGTGTACGTCGGGTGAGTGTAGTCAAACTCGCGGATCACCTTTTCCCGCGCCGGCGCCTTCTTCCGGTTCAGCGTGACGAAGTACGGATTCGCCGTCCGCAAGCCCTGCAGGCGGTTCATGTGATACGTCACCGACGCCGGCGCCCGCTCGCCCTGCGCCGACTCGACCGTGTAGTTCCACGACGCCCACGCGCGGTGGCACGGCGGCATGACCGACAGGTCCGAGTGCAGGACGGTCGCGTTGTGCTCGTACGCCCACGCTCCGAGCAGGCGCGTCTCGTCCGGCGACGGGTCGGCCAGCATCCGGAACGCCTCGTCCGCGTGCGCGCCGATCACGACGGCGTCGAACGGCTCGCCGACGACGCGCACCCCGTCCGCCGTCCGCTCGATCGCGGCCACCGGCGCCGACAGGCGCACGGTCCCCGGGAAACCCTCCATCATCTTCTTCACGTACGCGTGGCTGCCGCCTACGACGGTCTTCCACTGCGGCCGGTCGTTTACCGACAGCAGGCCATGGTTCTCGAAAAACCGTACGAAGGCCGCGGCTGGAAAATCCAGCATCCTCTGCTTGGACGTGGACCAGATCGCGGAGCCCATCGGCACGAGGTGGTCTTGCACGAACGCGTCGCCGTAGCCGCCGCGCCGGAGGTAGTGGCCGAGCGACATGTCGCCGAGGCCGCCGGCCGCCAAGTCGCGCCGCGCCTCGTCGTAGAAACGCAGGATGTCGCGGATCATCTTCCAGAACCGCGGCCGGAACAGGTTGCTCCGCTGGGCGAACATCGCGCTCAGGTCCGTCCCCGCGTACTGCAGCCCGCTGTCCTCGCAGTAGTAGCCGAACGACATGTCGCTGTCCCGCGTCGCCGCGCCCAGCCGCTCCAGGAGCTTTGTGAATAGCGGGTAGTTCCGGTTGTTCATCACGATGAAGCCGGTGTCGACGGGCGTGCCGGCGTCGGGCCCGGAGTCCAGCACCACCGTGTTCGTGTGGCCGCCGAGGTACGCGTTCTTCTCGAAGATCGTGACGCGATGGCGGCGGGCGAGGAGATACGCGGCGGTCAGCCCCGCAACCCCCGCCCCGACAACAGCAATACTCAACGCGCGATCGCTCATTTGCTGAACCACGAAACACACGAATTAAACGAAATCAGGATCCGTTTTGTGTCTTTCGCGTGTTTCGTGGTTACCTCCTCCGAAACAGATAATGCGAGACGAACCACTCCATGCCGTCCCTGGATCCGAACAGCTCCGCCGAGGCCATGAAGAAGATCCGCCACCGCTGGAACCAGCGCGCCTTGTCCGCCTCCCCGTACACGTCCGCGAAAAGCGGCAGGATCTCGTCCTTCGCCGCGTCCATCTTCTCCAGCCACGCCTCGAGCGTCTTCGCGTAGTGAACGCCGTTGACGCGCCAGTGGTCCTCGATCAACAGGTCGCGCTGGAAGTACAGCAGGAGATCGTCCGAGGGCATCAGTCCGCCGGTGAAGAAGTGGCGGCCCATCCAGTTGTCCTCGCCCTCGGTCTCGAACGCATACGCGTACTCGCGGTGCGCGAAGATGTGGACGAACAGCCGGCCTTCGGGCTTCCGCCCCTCGGCGCTCCGCCCCATCAACAGCTCGTAGTTCCGCATGTGCTCGAACATCTCCCCGGACACCACGC
>CALMZY010000157.1 GCA_937870865.1 uncultured Lentisphaerota bacterium
CGTTTTGATTGTATCGACCGGCTCGATCCGTATAATCCGGCGATACAGTTTTTTCGAGAGGTCCGAAAATCATGTCCCTGAAGTTTTACAACACGATGTCGCGCCAGTTGGAGGAATTCCGGACGCTGGAGGAGGGGCACGTCCGCATGTACACCTGCGGCCCGACGGTCTACAACTACGCGCACATCGGCAATTTCCGCGCGTACATCTTCGAAGACCTTCTCCGGCGCTACCTCAAGTACAAGGGGTTCCAGCTGACCCAGGTCATGAACCTGACCGACGTGGACGACAAGACGATCCGCGGCGCGAACGAGAAGAAGGTCCTGCTCTCGCAGTACACCAAGACCTACATCGACGCGTTCTTCGACGACTTGAGCACGCTGAACATCGAGCGGGCGGAGTACTATCCCGCGGCGACGGACCACATCCCGGACATGATCAAGCTGATTCACCGCCTGTTCGAAAAGGGCGTGGCGTACCAGTCGGAGGACGGCTCGGTCTATTTCAGCATCGCCAAGTACAACCACTACGGGCGGCTTGCGCACCTCGACCTGTCCGGCTTGCGGGCGGGCGCGCGCGTCGTGCAGGACGAGTACGACAAGGAGAACCTGGCCGACTTCGCGCTGTGGAAGGCGTGGGACGAGAAGGACGGCGATGTGTACTGGGATTCGCCGTGGGGCCGGGGCCGGCCCGGCTGGCACATCGAGTGCTCGGCGATGAGCATGCGCTACCTCGGCGAGAGTTTCGACATCCACACCGGCGGCGTGGACAACATTTTCCCGCATCATGAGGACGAGATCGCCCAGAGCGAGGCGGCGACCGGCAAGCCGTTCGCGCACACCTGGCTGCACTGCGCGCACCTGGTCGTCGACGGCAAGAAGATGTCCAAGTCGCTCGGCAACTTCTACACCCTGCGCGATGTCCTCGCGCGCGGCTTCTCCGGCCGTGAGATCCGCTACGAACTGATGGCGACGCACTACCGGCAGGCGCTGAACTTCACGTTCGGGGCGCTCGATGCCGCGCGCGCGGCGCTGAGCCGGCTGGACGAGTTCTACCGGCGTGTGCAGGGCGCGGCAACGGCGGAGGTGCCGGAGACGGACCTCCCGGCCTGGGCGAAGGCGCAGAGGGAGAAGTTCGGGCAGGCGCTGGACGAAGACCTGAACATTTCCGAGGCGCTCGCGTCCGTTTTCGACCTGGTGACCGCCGGCAACCGGGCGTTGAACGAAAAGGCGGTCCCGGCGGGCGAGGCGTGGGCGGTGCTGGCCCTGCTGGAGGAATGGGACCAGGTCCTCGGCTTTATTCGGCCGCCGGACGAAACCGCGGACGCGGAAACGGTTACCATGATGGATCTGCGTCAGCAGGCTCGAAAAAACAAGAACTGGGCGGAGGCCGACCGGCTCCGCGACGAGCTGGCCGCGCGCGGCTGGGTCGTCCAGGATACACCCCAGGGACCGAAGCTGAAGAGGAAGTGAGGGAGAATGGAGTGATGGAGTACTGGAGTCATGGAGGTGAGGAATTTATCTTTTCCCCATCGCTCCAACACTCCACCACTCCAACACTCCGGCCGTTATGACTCGTGGAAAATTCATCACGCTCGAAGGCCCCGAAGGCAGCGGCAAGACCACGCAGGCCAACCGTCTTGTGGCCCGCTTGAAGACGCTGGGCCGGGAAGCGATGTACGTGCGCGAACCGGGCGGGACGCCGACGGGCGAAGCGATCCGGCAGATTCTCCAGTACGACAAGGCCGGCGAGCCGATCTGTCCCGAGACCGAAGTGCTTCTGTTCGCCGCAAGCCGGGCCCAGCTCGTGCGGCACGTGATCATCCCGGCGTTGGAGAAGGGGACCATCGTGATCTGCGATCGCTTTGCCGATTCGACGACGGCTTACCAGGGCTACGGCCGCGGGTTTGCAATCGACCAGATGCTCGCGATCAATCAGTTCGCGATCGACGGGGCCGTGCCGAATCTGACGTTGTTGCTGGATGTGGATGTGAATCTCGGATTCCAGCGGGTCGCCGAACGCCACAAGGCTTCGTCCGGCGCCTGCGACCGCATCGAGCGTGAGGCAAAGGCTTTTCACGAGAAGGTCCGCAACGGGTACCTGGAGCTGGCGCGGCAATGGCCGGAGCGGGTGAAGATCGTCAACGCCCAGGCCAGCGCCGACCATGTGGAGCAGGATATCTGGAGGATCGTCGAGAATGTCCTCCATTGACAGTTTCACCGCCGCGCTCGACGGGCTGAAGCAGGGCCACGAAACCGGCCGGCTCGCGCACGCGTATCTGATCGTGGGATCCCCTCGCGGCAACGCCATGGAATTCGTCGAATCCTTCATCCGCTTCCTCTTCTGCCGCGAGCCGACGAAGCCTTGCGGGACGTGCGCGGAGTGCCGCCGTGTCCAGGATCATGCGCATCCCGACGTCATGTGGATCGGGCCGGAAAGCAAGGCGCGATGGATTGTCATCGGGGAGGATGAAGAGGAGGGAATCCGCAAGGTGAACCGCTTCGTCAGTCTTTCCCCATATTCGGGCCAGCGCAAGGTGGCCGTGATTCTGGAAGCGGACCGCATGAACGAGTCGGCCGCGAACGCGTTTCTGAAAACGCTGGAGGAACCGCCGGCTTCCAGCCTCCTGTTTCTCGTCACGAATTCCGCGCAAAGCCTGTTGCCGACGATCGTTTCTCGCTGCCAGCGAATCGTCCTGTCCGCCGCGCCGGAACAGGACGGGCCCTGGCAATCCGCCCTGCTGGACGTTCTGCGGCGCGGGCCGCCGCAGGATTCGATCGAGGCGCTGATTCAGTCGGGCCGATTGAAGTCGATCCTGAACGAGGTGAAGAAATCTGTCGGCGCCGAGGAGGATGCCTCCGGGAAGGAGGACGACGACGAGAGCGAGGAATCGAGGGAGGCGCGGATCGCCGCGCGCGTGCTCGAGGTCCGCACGGGCCTCATGCGCCAAGTCCTGCTCTGGAAGCGCGACCTGCTGATGGCCGTGCTTGGCGCGGACGACAGCGTCCTGCATTTCGGAGACGAGAAACAGGTGATCCGCGAGCAGGCCGCGAAAATGAACTACGCGCAGGCGATGCGGCAGGTGGAATCGATGGAGGGAATCATCCGGAGGCTGGGGCGCGGTTTACCGGATGAAGCCGTGTTTGAAGTCGGGTTGCGGGCAAGGTGAGCGCCGGTGTTTATTGACCGCCTTCAGGGATGGCGGTCCGCCGTTGGCTGGCTACCCGGCAGGAGGGTAGACAAGCGGGAGATGCCGTGATAAGCTGTGCCTTACGCATGCGGACAGGTTGCAGAACCTGACACGCTGAGGAGAAACCATGGATATTAAGCAGATCAAGCGGATTATCGATTTGATGAAGGCCAACGAGCTCTGCGAGTTCGAGATGGAAGAAGAGGGGTTCCGAATCGCCATCAAGCGCCGCAACGGCAACGAGCCGCAGGTGGTCCTGTCTCATGCACCCGTCCCGCAGGCGATCGCGGCAGCGCCGGTTGCCGCAGCCGCCACGGCGGCGGAGAAGGCGGACGACAAAAAGTATCTCGAGATCAAGTCGCCGATCGTCGGCACGTTCTACCGGGCCTCGTCGCCGGACGCCGAACCGTACGTCGTGGTTGGCTCGGAAGTCGGTCCGGAGACGGTTGTGTGCATCGTCGAGGCGATGAAGGTCATGAACGAAATCAAGGCCGAGGTCAAAGGCGTAGTGCGGAAGATCCTCGTGGACAACGCCACGCCCATCCAATTCGGCCAGGTCCTGTTCCTCGTCGAACCCACGTAAGGCCGGCAACATGTTTGATCGAATCCTGATAGCCAATCGCGGGGAAATCGCGCTGCGCATCATCCGCGCATGCAAGGAAATGGGCATCAAGACCGTCGCGGTCTATTCGACCGCCGACGAGCAGTCCCTGCACGTGCAGTCCGCCGACGAGGCGATCTGTATCGGACCGGCGCCGTCGCGCGACAGCTACCTGAAGATCGCCAACATCATCAGCGCCGCGGAGGTCGCCGATGTCGACGCCATTCATCCCGGCTATGGATTTCTTGCCGAGAACGCCCATTTCGCGGAGATCTGCGAGAACTGCAAGATCACGTTCATCGGCCCGTCGCCCGACAACATCCGGATGATGGGCGACAAGGCGAAGGCGCGCGAGACGATGAAGAAGGCCGGCGTGCCGGTGACGCCGGGCAGCGAGGGCATTCTCAAGACGAAGGAAGAGGCTCTGGAACTTGCCCGCCAGATC
>CALMZY010000158.1 GCA_937870865.1 uncultured Lentisphaerota bacterium
TGAAGTCTCAATCGGCAGGCTCGAAAACCTTGATCTCGCCGATCGTCCAGTCGCGGCCCGGCTCGGGGTCGGTGATCTCCAGCCGCAGGCGGTCCGTCTTGACCCGCGGGAACCGGAGAGTCTGTAGTTGGTTCATGTAGATCGGGTGGCCGTTGAGGAAATCGAAGCAGTCCAGCTTGCGCGGAATGTTGTCGAGCACGGTCTTCCACTTCCCCCGCTTGAACGCCTGCAGCCGCGCGGTCCGCGCGCGGTCGTGGCGGTAGAGATTGTAGTAGAGCTTCACCTGCGACACCGTGCGCGGCGACGCCAGCCGAATCTCGATCGCCATGCCCTTTTCCTGAGCCTTGAAGCTCTGCCAGCGGGACACAAGATTGCCGTCGGTCAACCGCCCGGCGCCCTCCGGATTGCTGCCCGTGACGAGAGTCAGGTCCCTCGGCGGCACCTCGGGGCCCGGCAGGGGGAGCCCGGACTTGAAATCGGTGTACACCCGGTAATGGCCGCACGTCTCCACGCGGTACGTCACCTGCATGGTCGCGCAATCGTCCTCCAGTTCCTCGGGCCGGAACTTGTACGAATCGGAAAGAACGAACGCCACGTTCGTCGCGGCGTTGACGATTTCGCTGAACGGCACGTGCCAGCCGGGGAAGCGCTCGTTGTAGGGCTGGCTGCACAGAATCTTTTCGTCCGTTTCGAACGAGATCCGATAGGCGTCGGTGTACGTTCCGTAGCACCGGGTGATGCCGCGTTCCTCCATATACCTGAACGCCGGTTTCAGATCGTAGCTCTTCAGGAAGTCCGAGAAACCGGGGCTCGCCCATTGCCGCATGATGCCCGAGGCGCCGGCCACGTTCATGCCCACCACGAGGACCGTGAGGACGCCGAGGATCCAGCGGCCGGCCGTGCCGGACTGCCGGTACGCAAAGGCGATCAGGAACGGGAAGCTCATCACGAAAGGAATCATGTAGCGGTAGGTGTGATGGTGCGACCGGCCGCTGAAAACAAAAAGGCCGAGACACATCCACGCAATTCCGGTGAAGGCCATGCCCGCATCCACACGCGGCCATCGTTCCTGTTTCCAGCGCCGGATGAAATCGCGCAACACGAAGACCGTGAAGACCGCGAGGAGAAGGACGAGCGCGATTCCGACATAGAGGTCCAATCCCTGGATCCACGGGATTCGATTCCGATGATCGGGAAAGATCGTCGGCCCCCACCCGAACGCGGACGGCAGGACGGGATCCAGGGCCGGGGACAGAATTTTCTTGAGGCCTTCCCGAAACGAAACGCTTTGCTGGACGGCCTGAAATGCGCCTTGGTTGATGTGCTTGGCCACGAGGTGGGGCGACAGGCCCACGAGCGCGCCGACGGCAAACACCGGCGCGGAGACCAGGGCCGTCTTCCAACTTCGCGCCACCGCGATCATCGCGGCGCCCACGACCAGGATCGGCAGGGCCAGCATCGTATCGCTGGCGGCCAGGCCCCCGGCAAAACCTCCCAGCAGCGCGGGAACCCAGAGCCGGCTTTGCGCCTCCGCGTGACGCTGGCCGAGCCAGACGACCAGGACGGCGAGAAGCATGAGCGTGGGATAGCCCGGCAAGGCGCATCCCACCTGGAGGGTCAGGAGGTAGCCGGACGGAAAAAGCACGCGCGCGATTCCGGGCAACGTGTCCTTCCACGAACCCCACCGCCGCAGGATCAGGAGCGACAGCAGGATGGCCACCAAGCCCAGGCCGAAAACCTGGACCCGCGCGCCGAAGGCATTCCGGGGAAGGAAGTTGACGAAGGGCGCCTGCAGATACGCTTCCAGGGGGAAGATATACGGGGACGCCAGAATCAGGAGCGGGAAATGCCCGCGCGCGATCTGCTTGGCCTGGAGCACGATCTTGCACTCGTCATCGAACGCCGGGATGGCCCGGACGCCCGTCCCGAACATGGCGATGCGGAGCGAGACCGCCGCGATCCCGAGAACGATGGCCGCAATCAGCAGAAGACGTTTCATGGTTCAATCCTGTGGTTCGCCGCCGCGCCCGTTCGCGCGGAAGCTTTCGTAGAAACTTCGCTTGTTGAAATACAGCGTCTTTTCGCTGTTGAGCCGGAGCATGCGGAGCATGTCCGCCACGACGCCGGTGATGGTCAGGATCATCCCCACGACGATCGCGAACGAGGCGGCGAAACCGGTCCACTTGTACGGGGTGAAATCGCCCGTGGTCAGACGCCAGAAGAACATCCACGCGAGCTCGACCGCCGCCACGAGAAAGCAGGCGCACGCGAGGCTGAAGAAAAAGCGCAGCGGCTGGTAATCCCGGAACGCGCGCGCGATGATCCTCGAGGAACGGATCGCGTAGCGGAAAAGGTTGGAGGACATCTTCGCTTCGCCGTGTTCCCGCGTGCCGCGCACGACGATCGGGACCTCCGCCACGGGAATCCCCTTGAACGCGAAATCGAGCAGCATCTCCTGCGTGTAGGTGTACGACCCGCTGAGGTTCAGCTTCATCGCGGCATCGCGGGTGCACGCGCGAAAGCCGCAGGAGATGTCGTAAATCCGGTTGCCCATGATGTAGCCCAGCAACCGGCTCAGCACGAGGTTCCCGTACAGGCGGCCCGGCGGCATCTTCGGGGTCTTGGAGGGGTCCTTGAAACGCGACGCCGTGACGACCTCGGCCTCGCCGGCGAGGAGGGGCCCGAGCAGCGTCGGAATGTCCGCGGGATTGAACTGGCCGTCCGCGTCAATGCTGACGATGGCGTCCGCCCCGATCCGCAGCGCAACGTGCAGGCCGTGCGCGTAGCTCTTGCCGACGCCCATGTTCCGCGGGTGCGAGACGACAATCGCGCCCGCATCGGCCGCGAGCTTCTTTGTCGCGTCGGTGCTGCCGTCGTCGATCACGACCACGTCGGTCCGCACCACCCCCGGGAACTCCCGCGGGATCGCGCGGATGACGGACGCGATGGTCATTTCCTCGTTCAGGGCGGGAATGATGACGACGAGGTACATCCCCTTCCGCGGCGAGCCGGTGTGTTGATGATTGAAAACCATGTTCAGAGTTCCGTGTTGACTTCGATGATTTCAGACTTCGATTTCGCCCTGACGATCTTGAACAGTTCGCCGCGATCCGCCTCGTCGAACAGGTAGAACCAGGCCAGCGCGGCCCAGGCCGCGAGCGAGGCCGTCACGGCCAGGCAGCGCGCAACGAGCGGACCGCAGGACACAATAAGCGCGATCATGAAGAATGCAACCATTCCGCACACGGCCCACCGGACGACATACCGGCGGATGACGGGCGCAAACCGGCTGGAGAAGTAGAGCATCACCAGGAACTCGAGAAGCGCGCGGATCGCCCACGCCATCGCCGCGCCGCTGACCCCGTACGCCCGGATCATGACCACGGCCAGCACGACGAACAGGGGGAATTCGACAAGATGAATGCGCGCCGGAATGTCCGGCCGGCCAATTCCCTGGAGGAACGAGAACGGGATGTAGGTCAGGCAGTAGATGAAGATGCCCGTCGTCAGCCACCGCATGATCGGCGTGCTCTGAACCGCGAAATCCGCGCCGAGCCAGAGACGGAAGCCCTCGGGCGCGAACGCGACCACCAGCAGGATGACCGGCAGCAGCATCCCCATGAGCCCGCCCAGGCTGCGGGCGAACAGGTCGGAGGTCTGCCCCTGCCGCTGTCCGAAATGCGCGGCAAACGTCGGGAAGAGAACCGACACCCACGCCCGGGGAAACACGAGAAGCTTGACCACGATTTCCGAGGCCGTGGCGTAGTAGGCCACCGCGCCCACCGTGAGCAGGCTGCCGATCAGGAACCGGTCAATGTGGACCATGAACGGCATGATCAGCGTCGACACCGTGATCCACCCGCCGGTGCACATCAACGGCTTCACTTCCTTCGAACTCCAGCGGAATCCGTGCCGAAGCTCGGGCACCTCGCGCAGGCACATGACGAAGTAGCTCAGCCATTCCACCAGCCGGCCCGCGAGCAGGATCAGCACCACGGGAAACAGGCTCTTCGAAAAGGGCAAAACCAGCAGCGGCCCGATGAAGGTGAACGATCCAAGCGGAACGCGGATCAGGTTGATCACCCCGAACCGCTGCCGGGCCTCGAGAATGCCGATCATCCCGGCGGTCATCACGACCACGGGCAGGCTTAAAGCCACCACGCGGAAGGATCGCAGCGTCTCCGCCTGCATCTCCACGGGAACGCGCAACGCGGATGTCGCCAGCCACGGCGAGATCATCCACACGATCGCCGTCGCGACGAGCCCGAGGACAAACATGATGACGCAGGACGTCCAGAACAGCGCCGGCAGGTCCTGCTCGCGACCCTGCCCGATCCGTTCCGCGGCAATCCGCGTCAGCGCCCGCCCGATCCCCATGTCGAAGATCGTGAAATAACCGACCAGCATCCAGACGAGCGACAGCAGGCCGAACTGGTCGTTGCCCAGCCCGCGAATCATCGGCGGAATACAGAAGACCGCGACGAGGATCGGAGCGCAAAGCCCGATGATGTTCCAAAGCGTGTTGCGGGCGATGCGCTTGCCGCCCGGCAATGACGTTGTCGTGCCCTCCGCCGTCATGCTTCGCACGCTCCTGATTTCGCGCCGAGGC
This sequence comes from uncultured Lentisphaerota bacterium, assembly GCA_937870865.1. Taxonomy (GTDB): domain Bacteria; phylum Verrucomicrobiota; class Kiritimatiellia; order CAIQIC01; family JAGNIJ01; genus CALMZY01. The sequence continues at coordinate 4,610 of CALMZY010000158.1, forward strand.
TCCGGAACAGCTTCAGGTGCTCATCGGCGACGTGGGGAATGCTGAACCGGGCCAGGACGGTCTCGCGTCCGCGAACCCCCATCTCGCGCGAGGCGTCGGCACGCTCGACAAACTCCGTCAGCGCCTGCGCCCACGCCGCGGCATCGTGGGTCGGCAACAGGCGCCCGTTGACGCCATCGGCGATGATGTCCGTGATGCCGCCGATCCTCGAAGCGGCGGTCGGCAGGCCGACCGCCAGCGCCTCGAGCAGGGCCATCGGCAGGGCCTCGCTCTCGGACGGGAACAGGAAGAAGTCCGAGGCCTGGAGATACTCGTTCACGTTCGTGACGTTTCCGGTGAACAGCACCGACGATTCCAATCCGTGCGCCCGCACAAACACCCGCAGTTCCTCTTCGCACGACAGGAATTGCATCGCGCCCGACCCGATCAGCACCAGTTTGCCGTCCGGGTACTTCCCCACCCAGTCCTTCCAGACGCGAACGATGAACTCCAGCCCCTTGCCCCGGTTCAGCTTCCCGGAGTAGGCGAACAGCCGGCCGTCGGGCAGGTTGAGCCGGCGGCGCAATGCCGCGCGGTCCTCTGGCGACACGGGAACGAACCGATCCGTGTCGATCCCGTTTGGAATCTCGGCAATGGCGGCTTTCGCGATGCCGCACGCCTCGTACTCCTCGCGAATCACCCCGCTGATGCTGAGAAACGCGTCGGCCTTCTTCAGGAAGAGGTTGCGAAGGCGAATCGGCGCGGAAAACACCGCCTTCAATCCCGTCCGGACCCGGCCGTCGATGGTCTGCCAGATGAACGCCCCGGACAGCTCTCCGCGCGACTCGGCACGAAGGACACAGCGTTTCCCTGTGAGCCACGCGGCCAGGATGCCGACGATCCCGAGAATCCGCAGGCCGCACACGTAAATGATGTCGTATTCCCTTCGCGCGCGGATCAGATGAATGAACGCGGGCAGCATCATCAGGTACTTGCCGAGCCGCGGCACGCCCGGCGGCGGGACGCGGTGAACGGGGATGTCGTCCACCACCTCGAACGCGGGCGAAGTCCCGACCCGCCGGCGGGTCACCACGAACACCCCGACGCCGCGCCTCCGGAACTCGGCGCACAGCAGGCGGGCATGCGTTTCGCCGCCGCCGACCACCGGGTAGAACGAGCTCACCAGCACGCAGATGCGCGGCGATGCGGAGGACGCCGGCGGCGTCCGAACCTGTTTCTGGATCGTGAAGAAGGTGCGGCGCCCCTTGCCGGGCAGGCAGAAGATGTACGGGTGCTTGAGCCGCATCAGCCGGTACGGCGGATCGCCCGCGCGCACCGCCCGCGCGCCGAACAGCCGGTCCGCGAACGCGGTCTCGTAGCCGGCTTCGGCCGCCAGCCGCTCCGCCGCCGAGCCGGCCACCGCCCACGGAAAGCACATGTGCCGGACGGTGCCGATGTTCAACCGCTCGTTCAGCATTTCCCGCGCGGCAACCAGATCCTCGAGGATCGCCTCGTTTCGCCGCTCCGTCGTTTCCCGGACGCCGGCCGAGGCCTGCTCGAGCCGCCTCAATTCCAGTTCCCAGTCCGGCCTCTCGAAATAATCCTCCCCGCCCTCCTCGCGAACCAGGGCCGTGCACGCGTCAAACGCGGCCGGATGGTCGTAACGATGCGCATCCGAATAGCGCGAACGCTGGACGTACAACGGCGCGCCGAGATCCTGCGGCGAAAGGAAGCGCTCTCCCGGGCCGGTCGCCGTCCACGGATAAAGATGAATGTGCCGCGCGGTTCGCGGCGTGACGAACCCGATGCATTCGCTGTCGCAGAAGACCATGGCATGGCGGAGGGTGTGCGCCTGGATGTCCACGGTGCCGGTGGCCTGCAGGGCGCGCAGTTCATCCCACGAGGCAAACGGCTCGTTGATGCCGCCGGCGGGCGGCACCCCTCCGGACTCGGGCACGCGCGCCGGGCTCACGTACGTGATCGCCCGGAAGCCGTATCGCTGGAGCAGCGGCGCCGCCACCGTGCACAGGCTGGCCCACGCGTCGTCGAAGCACAGCGCCACCGAGTTGGGGCCGGGATGCACGCCGTCGCGGACATACCGGGCAATGGCGTCGGACGTCACGGTCCGGTATCCGTTCTCCGCGAGGTACGCAAGGTACGGCTCGAACCGGTCCGGGGTGACCTCGTGAAAATGAAAGACCGGCAGCCAGCGTCCCAGCGAACGGCCGAACAGGAACGCGGGATAGCACCCGGTGGCCAGGTCCAACACGCCCCGCCAGGGATTCTTGCTCTCGGTAAAAGGAATACGCGCGGCCATTCGCACCGTCCGACTTTCCATCAGGAAGCGGCTCCGCCCGCTCCACGATTTCCCAGGATTTCCCGGTAGAGCGCCACGTAGCGCGCGGCAATCCGTTCCATGCTGCATTCTTCGACGGCGGCACGGCCGCCGGCGCTCAATCGGGCGCGCAGTTCGGAATCGCCCAGGAGCCGGGTGACGGCCTGCGCCAGCGCCTCCGCGTCGCGGGGCGGCACCATCAGCACGTTCCGGTCGTGGCGGTAGATGTCATGGAAGCACGGCAGGTCGGTGATCACCAGCGGCACGCCCAGCGTCAGCATCTCGAGCCCCACCGTGTTGAAGCCTTCGTTGAAAATGGACGCGACGACGCCCACCTCGAACATCGACACAAACGGGCAGACATTTTCCTGGTATCCCGCAAACACGACCCGGTCCGTCAGCTTCAGCGCGGCGGCCTGCTCCTTCAGCGCGCCCGCCCACGGCCCCTCGCCCACCACCACAAAATGGATCGTCTCGTCCCGGTCCGCCAGTTTCCGGGCCGCATCCAGGAAATACTGGTGACCCTTCATCTCCGCCAGCCGGCCCACCGTCCCCACGATCCGGCGGCCCTCGGGAATGCCCAGCGTCCGGCGCAGTTCCCGGACTTCCCCGGCATCCGCCCTCTTGATCCTGTCGACCGGGACCCCGTTCAGGAGAACCTCGACATCTGCCTCCGGGATGTAGCGGTCCTTGACCATGAACGTCTTCACGGCCGCGGACACCGCCAGGCCCCTGGCCTGGCAGCGGCGCAGGAGGTAATCGATCATCTTCTGATACGCCGGCAGGCGCTCGTCCACGAAATGCTCCTGCACGACCACCGGAATTCCCTTCATCCAGCCCGCGAGGCGGCCGAAATTGAACGAGGCGTACCCGTGCAGATGCAGGATGGACGGGCGCCATGTCCGAATGCAGCGGAGGACATCGAAGAACGTGAGCGGGTCGAATTTGCCCCGGTTCAGCGAAAGGACCTCGATCCCGTTCCGGCGCAGGACATCGCAGGCGGCATCCTCCTCGCGCAGGTTCAGCAGCATGACCTTGAACTCGCCCTTCGGGTAGAAAGGAACGCGCGACGCCACCTGCCGCACCGGCCCGTGGGTCTTGGAACCGGCGGCGCTAATCTTGTCCATGATGTGCAGAATACGGATCTCGCTCATGGTTTTCATCCTACCTTGTTGCTTGCGACGGGGCAAACATTCATCTACCTTCCACGCCTGAAACAGCCATGAAATGCCTCTTTGTCTATAAGACCGCGTCCCTGGACATCACGGATCCCATGGGGATCATGTGCCTGATCGCGAGCGTCAAACAGCGCGGCCACGAGGCCGACCTGTTCCTCACCAACCTCGAGCCGGACCTGTTCCGCGCCGTGGCGGAGTACAAGCCGGACGTGATCGGTTTTTCCGTGACCAGCGGGTCCGAGCCCTACTACATCGAGCTCATCCGGCGCCTGCGGCGCCACGTGAAGTTCATCTCCGTCGTCGGCGGCCCGCACCCCACGTTCTTCCCGGAAATCATCGAGCTGCCCGAGGTGGACATCATCTGCCGCGGCGAGGGCGACGACGCGCTGCCGGAACTGCTCGACAAGCTGAAGGCCGGCGAGGATTACTCGAACATTCCCAACCTCTGGGTCAAGAAAGACGGGCAGGTCATCAGGAACACGATGCGGCCGCTGATCCAGGACCTCGACCGCCTGCCGTTCCCGGACCGCCACTCGTTCCTGAAGTACTACGCGTACGCGCACAGCAGCGTGAAGCACTTTCTCGCCAGCCGCGGCTGTCCCTACGACTGCACGTACTGCTTCAACCACATGCTCAAGAAGCTCTACAAGGACGAGGCGGGCGTCGGCCAGTACTGCCGCATGCGCAGCCCGGAAAACGTGGTCGCCGAGGTCGAACAGGTCCGCGCGAGGTACCCGCTCAAGATCGTCTACTTCCACGACGACCTGTTCATCATGAACCGCGAGTGGCTGAAGAAGTTCGCCGACCTGTACAGCCAGCGCGTCGGCCTGCCGATGATCTGCTACGTGCGCGCGAACCTCGTCAACGAGGAGGTCGTGCAGGCGCTCAAGAAAGCGAACTGCATCACCATCGCCATGGGCATCGAGAGCGGCAACGAAACGCTGCGCAAGATGGTCCTCAAGCGCGACATGACCAACGCCAAGATCATCGAGGCGGCGGACCTGTTCCACAAGTACGGCATCTCGATCATGACGCAGAACATGGTCGGCCTGCCGGAGGAAACGATCGACAACGCCTACGAAACGATCGCCGTGAACGTCCGCGTGCGCCCGCAATACGCGTGGTCCTCCATCTTCCAGCCGTACCCGCGCACCGAGCTGCACCGCTACTGCATCGAAAAGGGATTCCTCGATCCCGCGCACGTCCAGCACGCGTCCTACCAGGTCGAGTCGCCGATCAACAAGGGGCAGACGAAACGCGAGTTCGAGAACCTCCACAAGTTCTTCGCGATCTGCATCGAGTTCCCGTCGCTGATCCCGCTGTCGCGCAAGCTGATCCGCTGGCCGAGCAACATCTTCTACCGGATGGCCTACCGCGCCTTCAAGGGCTACACCCACATCTTCCGGCTCAAGATGAGCAGCGGCGAAATCGGGTTCGTGGTCTATCTTTGGACGTTGATGCTCTATCACCTCCGGCGGATGCTGGGCCGGACGTATTGAAATTGAAAATCGTTCACACGAGGAACTGGAAATGAAACTACCGGGATGGAAAGGCGCGATCGTCGGAACCCTGGCTCTCCTGCTCGTGGGCTGTCTCACCGCCTGCGAGGACAGCGGCGGGGGCGGAGGAGGAGACGTGGGCGATGTCGGGGCAAACAGCCCGGAGGTGTACGCCGCGGTCGGCGACAGCATCACGTACGGCGGAAACGGCGGGGGCGCACCCTATCCGCCCCGCCTCGCGGCCATCACCGGCAAGACGGTCAACAACCACGCCGTGCCGGGCGAGGACAGCGGCTCCGCGGTCGGCGCCGTCGGCAACATCCTGGCCAACGACAAGCCCGCCGCGCTGCTGATCCTGCTGGGCGCGAACGACGTCATCAGCGGCGTCGGTCACAACACGACCGTCAACAATCTCCGGAACATCGTCCAGCAGGCCAAGGCGAACAACACGGTTCCCGTCGTGGCCACGCTCACGCCCATGATCGACGGACACGAACTCTGGGGCGGCAGCGTGCAGGCGTTGAACAACCTCATCCGCGACATGGCCTCGTCCGAGGATGCGCGGCTCGTGGATCTCGAAGCGGAGTTCGGCACCGGCGAAGGGCTGTTGCTGGGCGACGGACTGCATCCCAACGAAGTCGGAAACCAGGTGATCGCCGAGGCGTTTGCGGACGCGCTATGAGGGTTGTTCGTCCCGCGCGCGCAGGACGCGCGCCGGCAGGCCGGCGGCGATGACCTTGGGCGGAAGGTCGTCGTTGACCACCGCGCCCGAACCCACGATCGTCCCCTCGCCGATCGTCACGCCATCCTGAACCGTCACGCCCGCGCCCACCCACGCGCCGGCTCCGATCCGGACCCCGTGCGCCACGCGCTTCTGGTCCATCACCGTGACATCGGTCCGCGAGAAATCGTGGCCGCCGCCGACGATGTAGCTGTACGCCGCGATGAGCACCTTCGGCCCCACCTCGATGCGGCTGGAGGAAGCGAGATCGCAGTTGAAGCCGATGTTCGCCTCGTCGCCGATCGTAATGTCGCCGTTCTTGCAGTGCAGGATCGTGTTGCGGCCGATGAACACGCCGGAGCCGATGGTGATGCCGGTGTTGGAGTCGCCCTTGGCATCGAGCAGACAGTTGTCGTCCACGACCACGTTGTCGCCGATGAAAATCTTGTGCGGATGGCGCAGGACCACGTTCGCGCCGAACACCACGTTGCGGCCGCACCGGCCCAGCAGGCACGGGTACAGGCTCTTCCGCAGAGCCAGCCCCAGCGCGCCCGGCACCGCCGCGCAGAACGTGACGACCAGTTCGTAGCGCAGGAGCGCCCACCACCCGTTGCGCCCGATCACCAGCGAGCGGTACTTCGCCAGCGCCGACGCCCGGCTGTTCACCAGCTGCTGCTGAATATCCAGGATTTCGCGTTGTTCAGCCATGGCCGCGATACTGTCAGGCGCGGGATACGCCGTCAAGCGCCCGCCTCACCGTGGT
>CALMZY010000159.1 GCA_937870865.1 uncultured Lentisphaerota bacterium
GTCGATCACCCATTTCCCGGATGGCGAGATCTTCGTCAAGATCATCGAGAACGTGCGCGGCATGGACGTCTTCATTATCCAGCCCACATGCTTCCCTCCGAACGAGAACCTGATGGAGTTGCTGATCATGATCGACGCCGCGAAGCGGGCGTCGGCAGCGCGAATCACGGCGGTCATTCCTTTCTACGGGTACGCGCGCCAGGACCGCAAGGACCAGCCGCGCGTTCCGATCACGGCCAAGCTCGTCGCGAATCTCCTGGTCGCCGCAGGCTGCAGCCGTCTTCTCGCGATGGACCTGCACGCCCAGCAGATTCAGGGCTTCTTCGATATTCCCGTGGATCACCTTTTTGCCGCGCCGGTGATCGTGAAGCATCTGCGCTCCAAGAAGCTGAAGAACCCCGTCGTCGTCTCGCCCGATCCGGGCGGTTTGAAGATGGCCTACGCGTACGCGAACATGCTTGGCGGCGGCCTGGCGATCGTCGGCAAGCAGAGGAAGACGGCGACGGAAGTCGAGGCCTTGAACCTGGTCGGCGATGTCGAAGGCCGCACGTGTATTCTCGTGGACGATCTGGCGACGACCGCCGGCACGCTGTGCGCGGCGTCAAAGCTGGTCATGGATCGCGGCGCGAAGGAAGTCTATGCCGCGGTGACGCACGCCGTGCTCACGGAGCAGGGCATCGATCGTCTGAAGGATTCCGTCATCGAGGGCCTGGTCACGACGGATACGGTACCGGCCCGCGACTGGAAAGGGTTCCCGGTCAAGGTGCTGTCCGTGGCCGATCTTCTCGGCGAGGGCATCCTGCGCATTCACAGCAATCAGTCCGTTACATCGTTGTTCAAAGTATAGTCAGTGAGGGAGAAACCAATGAAAGCAGTAAAAGTCGTGGCCCAGCCACGTGAAGTTAAAGGGGCAGGGGCCAGAAGGCTCCGCCGTTCCGGCATTGTTCCGGCCATCGTATACGGGGCCGGCAAAGAGACCCGGATGATCCAGCTTAGCGCCCACGATTTCGACCAGGTGTTGAAAGGGCATATGGGCGAGCACATGATCATGGACCTGGAAGTCGGCGGCGAGAGCCCGGTGAAGGTTCTTCTGAAGGACATCCAGCATCATCCCGTGTCGCACAAGATCATCCACGCGGACTTCAACGAGATCTCGATGACGAAGAAGCTTCGCATCGAGATCCCGATCAAGCTGGTCGGCGATCCTGTCGGCGTGACCCAGCAGGGCGGTATTCTCGAGCCCATCACGCGTTCGATCATGGTGGAGTGCTTGCCGACCGACATCGTGGAATCCTTCACGCTGGACGTGAGCGCAATGAACATCGGCGAAAGCCTCCTGGCGGCCAGTATTCCTGTCGACAAGTCGAAGTACACGGTCCTCACGTTGCCCGACCAGGCGATCGTGAAGATTTCCGTGCCGAAGGCCGAAGAGGAAGTCGCTCCTGCGGCGGCGGAAGCCGGCGCGGCCGAACCTGAAGTCATCACCGAGAAGAAGGTTGAAGGCGAGGAAGGCGAAGAGGGCGCGGAGGAAGGCAAGAAGGAAGGGAAGGGCGGCGAGGCGAAGAAGGAAGCCGCCAAGCCGGAAGCCGCGAAAGCGGCCAAGCCCGAGGCGAAGGCCGAAGGCAAGAAGGCCAAGTAGGTTCCTGGCGCCCGGGGTGACGGCACGTGAAACTGGTCGTTGGACTTGGCAATCCGGGCAAGGAATACGACAAGACGCGGCATAATGTCGGTTTTGACGTCCTTGACGAGCTGGTCCGGCGGACCGGGGTGACGTTGCGGCGTGGTTGGACGGTTCCGGCGTGGACGGGCAAGGCGGAGCTTGAAGGAAAGAACGTTCTTCTGGTCAAGCCGCGCACGTTCATGAACCGAAGCGGCCACGCGGTGGCCGCCGCAGCGCAGAAGAAGGGCTTGGATCCGCAGGATGTGATCATTGTGCTGGATGACTTGGAGCTGCCGAAGGGGCAGATCCGCATCCGGAAACGAGGCGGGGCCGGCGGGCACAAGGGACTGCGTTCCGTCATCGAGGCTTTGGGCTCGGAGGAATTCGTGCGGGTCCGGGTCGGCGTTGGTCCGCGGCCGCCGGGCGAAGTGTTGGTGGATCACGTGCTCTCGCGCTTCACAGCCGAGGAGCGGAGCGAGGTGGACAAGGCGGTAACGGTTGCCGCCGATGCCGTGGCCGCGATCCTTCGGGATGGCGTCGAAAAAGCGATGAACGAATTTAACTGAGTGGAATCAGGATTGCAGAATACGGTGAGGAGGATGCCTTGAACAAATACGAAGCGATGATGATTTTCCCCGAGTCTCTGAAGGACATCGAAGAGGCCCTGGGAAAGGTGCGCGCGGAAATCAAGAAGCACGGCGGTGATGTGGAAAGCACCACGCGCCTCGGCAAGCGGATGTTCGCGCGCAAAATGGACAAGCAGGACGCCGGCCAGTACGTCATCCTGACGTTCAAGATGGCGCCCGAGCAGATCAAGCCGCTCACGGTCCGCTTCAAGATGAACGAAGACATCTTCCGCCTGCAGATTGTCCGCGCGCCTGCGGTCGCGGCGGTTGCGGAAGCCGGTGCGGAGGCCAAGGCCCATGGCAACGCTTAACAAGGTGTTTCTGATCGGGAATCTGACGAAGGATCCCGAAGTGCGCTATACGCCGTCGGGCAGCGCGGTGAGCGATGTCCGCATGGCGGTGAGCCGCAAGTTCAAGCTGGCCAACGGGCAGGAGAAGGAAGAGACCTGTTTTGTCACCGTGACGGTCTGGGGGCGGCAGGCGGAGACGGCCGGGGAGTACCTGCGCAAGGGGTCGCCGGTGTTCGTGGAAGGCCGGCTGAAGCTGGACGAGTGGGAAAAGGACGGGCAGAAGCAGAGCCGTCTGGGTGTTGTGGCGGAACGGGTTCAGTTCCTGAGCTCTCCGCGCCGGGGCGAGGTGGGGGATGCTCCCCCTGCGTCCGAACGGCGCGGCAAGCCCGCGCCTGCGGCGAGTGAGCCGGAGGCGGACGAGCCGCCGCCGGCGGGTGGTGGGGACAACGACGATTTGCCATTCTAACGGGAGCATGTGTAATGAGAGGACGAGATATGACAGCGCGTGAATACGAGAACTACGACCGGATGGGTGACGACCGCGGCGGCATGAAGCGCCGCTCCCGGCTTGAACCCGGACAGGTCATCGACTACAAGGACGCGGAACTGCTCCGCAAGTTCATGACCGAGCGCGGCAAGATTGTGCCCAGCCGGTTTGTCGGCACCACCGCAAAACAGCAGCGCCAGATCAAGCGCGCCATTCGCGTGGCGCGGGTGATGGGCCTCCTTCCGTAATTCGAAAGGGACGAAACCATGTCAAAAGAAGTTGTTCTGATGGCCGATGTGCAGGGTCTGGGCGCGCAGGGCGAGGTTGTCCGCGTGGCCGAGGGCTATGCGCGAAATTACCTTCTGCCCCGCAACCTGGCGGCGCCGGTGACGGAGGGTACCCGCCGCAAACTGGAGAAGGCCCGCAAGGTGAGGGAGGAGCAGGAGGTCCAGGAGCTGGAATCCGCGCAGGGCCTCGTGAAGTCCATCGAGCAGGTGTCCTGCACCATCCCCGTCAAGACGGGCGAGGGCGGCAAGCTGTTCGGGTCCGTGACCGTGCCGGATATCGTGTCGGCCTTGAAAGCGCAAGGCGTGGAAGTCGACAAACACCAGGTCGATCTGCCCGAGCCGATTCGCGAACTCGGCGTCTTCAATATTCCGATCAAGGTTCATCCCAAGGTTCAAGCCACGCTCAAGATCTGGGTGGTCGAAGAATAACCAAACAAGGTGTTGCGATGGCTGGTCAGGTCTCCCCTTCGCCGGTCGCCAAGAGTGATCGCCTCCCTCCATACAGCGAGGAGGCAGAGCGGGGTGTGCTTGGATCGGCGCTTCTCGACGCGGCGCGCGTCGTGGACTTTGCCGTCGAACGCGGAATTTCCCCCGAGTCGTTTCACGTCTCCGCCCACCAGGCGCTTTTCGAAGTCCTGCGCGGCATGACGCACGACGGGAGCCCCATCGACCTTCTGACGGTCGGCGAGAGGCTCAAGAAACTGGGCCGGCTGGACGAGGTGGGGGGGGCGGCTTTCCTGGAGCGGCTGGTGGACAGCACGCCCACCGCCGCGCATGCCGAGTACTACATCGATATCGTCCGCCAGAAACATCTCCTGCGGATGATCATCGACAAGTCCCGCGAGGCCATCGACGAGTGTTACTCCTCCGAGAAGGATGCGGACAGCGTCCTTAACGTGGCCGAGCAGTCGTTCTTCGACATCAAGCAGCTCCAGCGCAGCGCCATGATGCCCTGGTCGGACCTGGTCAAGGACGCGATCACGGACATCGAGAACATCTTCCTGATGAAGAAGGGGATTACCGGGCTCGCCACGGGCTACTCGGACCTGGATAAAATCCTGATGGGGCTGCAACCCAGCGATATGATTGTGCTGGCGGCCCGGCCCTCGATGGGCAAGACGTCGCTGGCGCTCAATATCGCGGAGAACGTGGCCCTGGGCGTGGCGGACGACACGCCCAGGCCCGTCGCCGTGTTCAGCCTGGAAATGTCCAGGGAGCAGCTGGTCCGCAGAATGATCTGTTCGCACGCCCGCGTGCCGTCCCACAAGCTGCAGGGCGGGTACATCTCCCAGACCTTTCATGGCCAGTTGATTTCCGCGGCATCCGCCCTGACGAAGGCGCCCATTTTCCTGGACGACACCGCGGGGCTCGAGGCGCTTGAATTGCGTTCCCGCGCCCGCCGCATGAAGCGGAAGCACGACATCCAGCTGATCGTGGTGGACTATCTGCAGATGCTGAGCTACCCGCAGTTCGCGAGGGAAGGCCGCCAGCGCGAGACGGCGGCGATCTCCGGCGCGCTGAAGGCCATGGCCAAGGAGCTGAAGATCCCGGTGATCGTCCTCAGCCAGCTCAGCCGCGCGCCCGAACAGCGGAGTGATGACGGCAAGCCGCGGCTCTCCGATCTGCGCGACTCCGGGGCCATCGAGCAGGATGCCGACGTGGTTCTCATGTTGCGCCGGCCGTGCGTCTACGCCGAGGAAGGCGAAGTGATCGACGAGAAGCTGGCCGAAGTGGAAATCGCGAAACACAGAAACGGGCCCACCGGCAAGGTGGAATTCAACTTTGAGCGGGAATACACCCGTTTCGACAGCCGCATGAGGGGCGTCGATGCCGCTCCGACTGCCGAACCCGAACCTGAAGCCGCATCCGAGGGCGAGTTCGAACAAGGAGGGCTGGTATGAGGCTCCACCGTTTGCCGCTTCTTGTCCTTTCCGTGCTTTTCTTCGCCGCCTCGTCGCTCTCCGCCGTTGCGTTGCTGGTCAAGGACGTGCAGGTCAAGACGGACGGGCATGGCGTCGCGGACCGCGAGTCCGTCCTGGCGTACACGAGCTTGAAGGCCGGCGGGGAATTCAGCCGCATGGCGGTGAATCGCGACGTCAAGGCCCTGCAGAAAAGCGGCCGCTACGCCACGGTATCGGCGGACGTGGAGTCCGTTCCGGGCGGTGTTGTGATCACCTACATCGTGGACCCCAAGCTCCGGATCGGCAAGCTGGAGATCACGGGCGCCGACTATCTGGGCAACAAGAAGGTGCGCGACCTGCTGGAGCTGGGGGTGGGCGATCTCGTCGATGACACCGCGCTGGCGGTTCAGTCTCAAAAGGTTCGCGACAAATACAACAAGAAATACTTCCCGTATGCCAAGCTGGCGTGGACGATCGAGCCCATGAAAGAACCGGGCATGGCGTTTGTCCGCGTCACCGTGACGGAGGGCAAGCGGGCAAACGTGAAAAAGATCAGGTTCGCCGGCAACACGAAAATCCGCTCGTATGTTCTGCGCAAGGCGATGAAGCAGCGGGCGGTGAACTGGCTGTCCTGGATCACCGGCGCCGGCCAGTACAACCCCGACGACCTGGAATCCGACGTGGAGTCCCTCCGCAAGGTCTATCTCGACCAGGGGTACCTCGACGCGGTCGTGAAGCCGCCGGAAATCACGATGTTGAATTCGAAGAAGATCCGGATCGATATCCCGGTCGAGGAGGGCAGGCAGTACCGCATCGGCAGGATTGAACTGACCGGCGCGGGCCTCTTCCCCACCAGCCAGGTGGCGGGTGTCATCAAGATTCATCCCGGTGATGTGGCGTCCGTTGAGCAGATCGACAAGTCCGGGCAGGAGGTCAAGGACTTCTACGGGGGCCGCGGCTACATTCGCAGCCTCGTGGATTACACCATGGATGTGAATGTGGAGAAGTCGACGGCCGACATTTTCTACAAGGTGACCGAGGGCCATCTCGCCTACATCCGGAACATCAAGATTCGCGGAAACTCGGTGACGAAGGACAGGGTCATCCGCCGTGAGTTGGACGTCTATCCCGGCCAGATCTACAACGAGGTCAAGGTGCGCCGCAGCGAGAGGCGGCTTCGCAACCTGGGCTTCTTCTCGTACGTGAACAGCGTCCCGGAGAGCACGGCCGTGTCCGACCAGTATGATCTCGCCCTCGACGTGGAAGAGCAAAAGACGGGTCAGTTCATGATCGGGGCCGGGTTCTCCAGCGTGGATGACATCATCGGTTTCGTGGAACTTTCCCAGGGCAATTTCGATATCACCGGCTGGCCGCGTTTCAGCGGCGGCGGCCAGAAGCTTCGCATGCGCGCCCAGTTGGGTACCGAGCGAAAAGATTACGAAATATCCTTCGTGGAGCCGTGGTTTCTGAACCGACGGCTGGCGCTGGGGATCGATCTGTTCGAGCATGACGCGCGGTTTCTCAGCGACGAGTACGATCAACTGAATATCGGCGGGAACATCAGCCTTGGGAAGCCGCTGGGGACCTATAACCGTGTCAACCTCATCTACGGCCTGGAGAGCATTGATGTCTACAACGTGGATACCAACGCATCCGACCTGATCCAGCAGGAGGAAGGCAAACGAATCAAGAGCTCCCTGACGCTGGAACTGGTCCGGGACACCCGCGACAGTGTTTTTCTCCCTTCGAAAGGAACGCGAAGCACCGCCTCGGCCATGGTTGCCGGCGGTCCGTTGGGCGGGGAGACGGAGATCTACGGACTCACCGGGCGGTCATCGCATTTTGTCCCCCTGTGGTTTGACCATGTGTTCAACCTGCGGGGCTACGCGGCCATGGTCAACGATTACGGGGAACCCGAACGGGTGCCCATCTTCGACCGCCTCTTCCTCGGCGGCCCCCGCACCGTCCGCGGCTTCAAGTATCGCGATGTGGGTCCGAAGGTTCTGGATGAGGGCTCGGGCGGTTCGGAGGAGCCTCTCGGCGGCAAGGCCGCGGCGTGCGCCACGGCCGAATACACCCTGCCCGTGGCTGAAAAGGTGCGCCTCGCCGCGTTCTACGATATCGGCATCGTGTGGGCCGATGTGTTCAAGAAGGACGATGATCCGGCCATCGTGGCGGGGGATGGCGAAGTGAATTCGGCGGTCGGCGCCGGCGTTCGTTTCGATTTCCCCGGATTCCCCATCCAACTCGACTATGCCTGGCCGCTCCAAACGGACGAGTACAATGACCGGCCGTCCGGCCGTTTCAGTTTCTGGATTGGATATACATACTAGAAGGAGATCGTTGAAATGAGAAAGTGTCTGGTGTTGGGCGCGTGGATCGCGATGCTGGCGTGTTCTCCCGCTTGGGCGGCGGAGCAGTCGACCGTTTTCATCAACCTGGATCGCGCGTTCAACGAGTTCTACAAGACCAAGCTCGCGGACACGCAGCTCAAGGAGCAGGCCGACGAGTTCAACGGGGAGCGGAAAACGCTGGTCAGCGACTATGAGAAGCTGCAGAAGGATTTCGCGGCGATTCGCGACGAGGCCCAGAACAGCGCGCTCAGCGACGATGTCCGCGCCGAGAAGCGGAATCTGGCCGAGGAGAAACTGGTCGAACTGCGGGATTACGAAAGCCGGATTCGCCGGTTCGACGATTCCCGCCGCAAGCAGCTTGACGACCAGAGCCGACGGATGCGCAAACGGATCGTCGAGGAGATCCAGCAGATCGTGAAGGACTACGCCCAGAAACAGGGGTACCTGGCGGTCATCGACTCCTCCGGTCAGAGCTTGAACGGCGTCGAGAACATCCTCTACGCGGACCCGAAGATCGACATCACGGACACGATCCTCGGCATGCTGAACAAGGGCAAACAGGAAGAAAAGGCCGACGACAAAGGCAAGTAGCATCCCCTCATGGACACGGTCATCACGGTTGAAGAGCTCGCCCGGAAATTGGGGCTCGTGTTTGAAGGCGACGGTTCCTGTCCCATCAAGGGAATCGCAGGAATCAGCGATGCGGGGCCCGGCGACATCACCTTCGTCGCCAATCCTCGCTATGCGTCCGATGCCGCGCAGACGAAGGCTTCGGCGGTGATCGTTTCAAAAGACTGGGCGCGTCCGTGTTCTGCCGCGGCGATGCTCCGCGCCGACGATCCTGATAAAGCCTTTGCGCAGGCGGCCGCATTCTTTGCTCCTCCGCCCGTTGTTCCCGTCCCCGGCGTTCATCCGACGGCGGTTGTCGCGAAGGATGTCAAGCTGGGTGCCGATGTCAGCGTGGGGCCATAC
The DNA here is from genome assembly GCA_937870865.1 of uncultured Lentisphaerota bacterium. GTDB lineage: Bacteria > Verrucomicrobiota > Kiritimatiellia > CAIQIC01 > JAGNIJ01 > CALMZY01. The sequence goes on from CALMZY010000159.1 coordinate 8,578, forward strand.
TGTGTCCTGGAGCCGGGTGTGAAAGTCGGCGATCGTACAATCCTTTACGCGGGCTGTTACCTGGGACACGGCGTGATCGTTGGCGCGGACACCAAGCTGTATCCGCACGTCACGGTTCGCGAGTACTGCCAGATCGGCAGCCGCAATATCATCCACAACGGAACCGTGATTGGCAGCGACGGATTCGGCTTCAACGTGGACAAGCAGGGTGTGCGCACAAAGGTGCCGCAGATCGGTATTGTGGTCATCGGCGACGATGTCGAGATCGGCGCCAATGTCACGGTCGACCGCGCGCGTTTCGGCAAGACCCGGATCGGCAACGGCGTGAAAATCGACAATCTCGTCCAGATCGCGCACAACGTTGTCGTCGGCAATCACTCGGTCATTGTGGCTCAGTCCGGCATCGCGGGCAGTTCGGAGCTCGGTGCCTACACAACGCTTGCCGCCCAGGCAGGGGTTGGCGGTCATATCGTGATCGGTGAGCGGGTGGTTGTGGGCGCCCGGGGCGGGGTGATCAAGGATGTACCGGCCGGCTCCTTCGTGTCGGGATTCCCGGCGAGGCCGCACGTCAAGGAAATGCGGGTCCGGGCGCAGATTGAACGCCTCCCGCAGTTGAAAGAGCGCCTTGGCGAACTCGAGAAGCGTCTCGAGGCCCTCGAGCAGAAGCTGAAGTAGTCCGACCGCCCGGCGGATCGCGTTTTTTCCAACCCTTGGAAAAAACTTTCCCTGATTTTCCAAGGATTGGAAAAATTCAGCATTTTTCCTACACTTCATGTCCAATCGCATGAGTTTCATTGCAGATCGAAAGGGGCTGGAATCATGCAACTGGATCGACTGACCATCAAATCGCAGGAGGCGGTGCATCACGCGCAGCGCCTGGCCGGGCAGCACAGGCACGCCGAGGTGGATGTCGAGCATCTCGCGCTCGCGCTGATCGAGCAGGAGGACGGCGTCGTTCGTCCGCTCCTCGGCAAGCTGGGCGTTTCTCCCGATCAGTTCAAGAGCGAGCTCGAGAAGTCCCTGTCTTCCCGGCCTACCGTGGACGGCGGTGCAACGGAGCGATATCCCTCCCGCAGTCTCCGCAAGGCGCTGGACGATGCATTCGGGGTCGCGGAGAAGATGAAGGATGAGTATGTCAGCACCGAGCATCTGTTTCTGGCGGTCCTCCAGCAGAAGGATTCCGATGCGGCGAAGATCGGCGCGCGGCTCGGGCTGACGCAGGACGCGATGCTCAAGGCCCTGCAGGCGGTCCGAGGCAATCAGCGGGTGACGGACCAGGCCCCCGAGGACAAGTACGAGGCCTTGAAGAAGTACGGCCGCGACCTGACCGAGGCGGCGCGGAAGGGGAAGCTCGACCCCGTCATCGGGCGCGATTCGGAGATTCGTCGCGTCATCCAGGTTCTTTCCCGGCGCACGAAGAACAACCCGGTGCTGATTGGCGAACCCGGCGTCGGCAAGACGGCGATCGTCGAGGGCCTGGCCCAGCGCATCATTGCGGGGGACGTTCCGGACGGCCTCAGGAACAAACGCGTGGTGTCGCTGGATATCGGCGGGATGGTTGCCGGCGCGAAGTACCGCGGTGAGTTCGAGGATCGCTTCAAGGCATTCATCAAGGAAGTCATCGGCGCCGAGGGGAACATCATTCTCTTTATCGACGAGCTTCACACCCTGGTCGGCGCCGGCGGCGCGGAGGGCGCCGTGGACGCGTCGAACATGATCAAGCCGCCGCTCGCGCGCGGCGAACTCCGGTGCGTTGGCGCGACAACCCTCGACGAGTATCGCAAGCACATCGAGAAGGACGCAGCGCTCGAGCGCAGGTTCCAGCCGGTCATGGTCAACGAGCCGACGGTCGAGGACACGATCGCGATCCTGCGCGGATTGCGCGAGCGGTACGAGGTGCATCACGGCGTGCGGATCCAGGACGGCGCGTTGATTGCCGCCGCCAAGCTTTCCCACCGCTACATCAGCGATCGGTTCCTCCCGGACAAGGCCATTGACCTGATCGACGAGGCGGCCAGCCATCTCCGGATGGAGATCGACAGCATGCCGACGGAGATCGACGAGGTCGAGCGGCGGATCATGCAGATGGAGATTGAGCGCGAGGCGCTGAAGAAGGAGAAGGATGAGGCTTCGAAGGACCGCCTGGCGAAGCTGGAGAAGGAGCTGGCCGAACAGCGCGAGCAGAGCAAGGTCATGAAGCTTCACTGGCAGAAGGAGAAAGACCACATCGGCGACATCCGAAAGCTGACAGAAGCGCTGGACCTGATGCGCACGGAGGAGGAGACGGCCAAGCGCACGGGAAACCTGGGACGGGCTTCGGAGCTGAAGTACGGCCAGATTCCGAAGGTCGAGCAGCAGATCAAGGACGCCCAGCAGAAGCTGGCGGAGCTTCAGAAGAGCCAGCGCATGCTCAAGGAAGAAGTGGATGCCGAGGATGTCGCGCAGGTCGTTTCGAATTGGACGCACATTCCCGTCAGCCGCCTGATGGAGACCGAGAAGGCGAAGCTGTTGAGCATGGAGGACCGGCTGCGCGAGCGGGTGGTCGGCCAGGACGAGGCCGTGAAGGCGGTGTCGAACGCGGTCCGCCGGGCGCGCTCCGGCCTGCAGGATCCGAACCGGCCGATCGGCTCGTTCATCTTCCTGGGCCCGACCGGCGTCGGCAAAACGGAGCTGGCGCGCGCGCTGGCGGAGTTTCTCTTCGACGACGAGCACGCGATGATCCGCATCGACATGTCGGAGTTCATGGAGAAGCACACGGTCAGCCGGCTGATCGGCGCGCCGCCGGGGTATGTCGGATATGAAGAGGGGGGTTACCTGACGGAGCACGTGCGCCGCAAGCCGTACTCGGTGGTCCTCTTCGACGAGATCGAGAAGGCGCACGCGGACGTGTTCAACGTGCTTCTGCAGATTCTCGATGACGGCCGTCTGACGGACGGGCAGGGGCGTACGGTGGATTTCACGAACACGGTGGTGATCATGACGTCCAACATCGGGGGCGCGATCATCCACGATACGCTGGAGCGGAATCCGGGGTTGAGTTCGGACGATTCGGAATACGAGCAGATGGAGGGCCGGGTGTTCGAGGCCCTGCGCTCGCATTTCCGGCCGGAGTTCCTGAATCGCGTCGACGAGGTGATCATCTTCCATTCGCTGTCCCGCGCGCAGATCAAGCAGATCGTGGATATCCAGCTGGGCCGCGTGTTGAAGCACCTGGAGGAGAGGAATATCACGCTGGAGTTGACGGACGGTGTGAAGGAATTTCTTGCGGGCGAAGGCTATGATCCCGCGTTCGGCGCCCGGCCCCTGAAGCGGGCCATCCAGCGGCAGGTCCTCGACGCCATGGCGACGGAAATTCTGAAGGGCGGGATCGTGGAGGGGGACCGGGTCGTGGCGGAGATGGATTCGAAGAATGCGGATCGGATCCTCTTCAGGGCGAAAAAGAAGTGAGCGGCGGGCGAAGATCGGGTACAGTCGCCTGAAAGGTGATCCATGGAAACAATAGCTTCGGCAGTGCTGATCCTGTTTATTTTTTTCATGGTCTACTACATCACTCGCGGGATGTGAGCGCACCATGACGAAAGACATACTGGTCAAGGTCAAGGGGTTGGTGCCGACACAAACCGGGTGCGGCGTGTTCCTCGGCGACGGGACAAAGGTCATCGCCATTTTCGTGGATCACAGCGTGGCCGCCGCGATCACGATGTTCCTGCACGGGGTCAAGAAGCCGCGGCCGCTGACGCACGACCTGATTGCCAATATCTTCGTGGGCCTTGGCGCCAAGGTGCAGAAGGTTGTGATCAACGATCTGAAGGACGACACGTTCTTCGCACGCCTCTACCTGCTGCAGGAAAACGAGCTCGGCAAGAATGTTGTCGAGGTGGACGCGCGACCCAGTGACTCCATCGCGATCGCCCTGCAGCAGAAGTGCCCCATCTACATCGCCCGGTCGGTCTGGGATAAGGCGGATGACGCAACATGGGCGCTGGAACAGGCCGGCCAGGAGAGCGGCGACGTCTCCGACGAGGACGATCTGTCGTCCGACGACACGCAGACGTCGTAACCCGATGTGCCGGTGGTTCCGCGCCGGGCTATTTCGCAATGAGCCTGAGGAATCCGTTGTCCCACGCCGGCAGCGTGACCGATCGAACTACGACGCCCGTGCCGGTGGCGTTCACAAGCAGATTCGAGGCGTTCATGCCGGCTTGCGCCGAGGCGAGGGAGGGATAGGCCCTGACGTCGTAATACCGCCCGGTGATCCCTGCCCAGACCATGCTCAAGGTCGTCGTGCCTTCGGGCGCGAGAAGGTACGAGGCAAAATAGGACGCCGGGTCGATCGGGTCTGTTCCCGTGAAGACCTCGTCGGGGTCCTCCTGCCCGTCCTCGTCGGTATCCGCGCGGAAGAGTTCCGTGCCGAGCGCCATTTCCGTCGCGTTGCTGAGGCCGTCCTGATCTTCATCCCCATCCGAGGCAAATGCCGTGGAGCGCTGGTTGCGGAGGAGCACGTGCCCGAGCGGCGCGTCGTCCGAACATCGGAAGACCCGCGCGGTCAGGGGGCCGCCGGTGAAATTGAAGCCGATGAAGTTCGTCGTGCCGCCATACGTCATTGCGATCATCGCGGGGTTGTCGCTGTAGACGTTCGTGTTGACCTCCCCGAGCGTGTTCATCGCGTGCAGCCAGTAGTAAAGATTGGCCTTTGTATTTCCGTCGTCGACCGGCGTTTCGCTGGTGTATTCCGCGAGCACGGCGGAGGGTTCAAAGAAACAACGGTACATCCAGTGGACATCCTTCCAGCCGTCCGGGATATCCTCCCAGCTGTTCCCTCTGAAGTAATCGTAGTCGGTGATCCGGTACGGCTTGAAGTAGCCCTGGTAGGTCATGTGCGGTCCGGTGGTGATGTACTGGATGCCCCACGCCTTGTACATCTCCGTGCCGAACCAGGTCAGCGGGTCCATCTTGCCGCCGAACAACCGGCTGATCATGGTGGGCGCGTACCCTCCTGGGTGATTGGTCTCGGTCGCGTCGTACCAGTAGTGCCGGATTGCCTCGGCCTCCGTGGCGTATCCAATCGCGCCCATGTTCAGGAACTCCTCCTGACCGGAGGCGAGCCCCCAGAGGAACATTCCTGCCCACGCGTTCATGGCTTCGCTCGTGGATTCCTGGTCCGGCCCTTCGGCAACGGTCATGTTCTTTTCCCCCGTGTAGAGCAACTCGCTCGCCGATCCGGACACGGGCGTGCCTCCCAGTCCGGTGGCCCAGCAGTGTCCTTCCCAGGGGTCAAAGCAGCGCAGCCACGGCAGGGGATGCTGGCCCGAGAAGTCCTTTGACGGGTTGTTGAACTCGCGGATGACCTTGTCGACGATGGCTCCATAGGAGGCGACGAACGCTGGCCTGTACAGTCCGAGAATCGCCGCGGAGTATGCCAGCATGCCGTAATGGAAGTGGTGGTCGGTCAGGTACTGCACTGAACCGTAGGATTCCTGGAAGCCCAGCAGCGTCCCCCATGTCGCGTTGTACGCGAAGAAATGGGCGGTCTCGTTCGGCGTGTAGGTGAACATGTCCGTCAAGGCGTCCTCAAGATTGTCCAGCAGATCGTCACGCTTGGCCACGAGCCCGGCGGCGTCGAGCGCCGGGATGACGCGCGCCAGGCGCTGGATGTCCTTGCTGTGCCAGTAGGTGTCGGACTTCGCGTTGTCGATATCGCCGATCTGTTCCGCCAGCGTGGCGAACATGACCTTGGACCACGTGGCGTCTCCCGGTTCGGGGAATTGAGGGACGATGCCGGCGAACCGGATCCGGGTCGTGAACTCGCTGGCCTCCTTCAACTTCAGGCCGCCCAGCAGGGTGGAGTACTGCATGCCGGCCACCGTCGCGTCGGTGGAGTTCATCCAGTGGTGCGGCAACAGGCCGGACAGGGTTTCCGTCTCCGTGCCCTGCATGACGCGCGTCTGCGCCCTGTGCCTGGCAACGACCATGGAGTTGGTGCGCTGGAACGCGAACTCCACGACGGTATTTGTCACGAACGCGAAGGCATGGTTCTTCAGGATGTCGAGTTCGGAGGAGGAATAGCTCGTGCTGCGCGAGGTCAGCACGGCCGCCGACATGTAGCCGGAGCCCGGAGGAAGGGACGCCACGATCTGCGTCGAGTTGGCCGTGTTCCATGTCGTGCCCGACGGGGCGAAGAGGGCGAAGTGACTGATGAAACCGGTCGAGACGCGCACGAGAAGCAGGGACACATTCGTATCGACCGATTCGACCGTGTAGGCGGAGGGGAATCGGATGATCGGGGAGCAGTTGTTGAACTCCGTATAGGCGTAGGGCGATCCGTGGACCAGCGTGGCCGTGATATGACTGGTGTCGTTTCCAATGCGTACCCGAACGGATGAATCGCCGTAGCCGTCCACCCGGGATTCGCCGGCCGGCCTGGCCGGGAAGGATCCGCCCGTGGCGCTGATCTCCATCTGCTTGGTGAACAGGGCATTGATCTTGTAGGGGTCCGGCGTGGTGACTGTGGGGTAGGAGAACTCCAGCGCCCACCCCTTGGCGTAGAAGCACAGCGGGCGCGCCGCCAGCAGGCCGCTGCACCGGACGTGAAGAATGGAGCTCCACCAGTCGCTCGTCGGCAAGGGCGGCGTTACGTTGGTTGTGGCGTATACGACGGTCGGCGGAGTCGCGAAGCCGGCGGGGATGGAGGACGCGTAGGACCCCAGTTGAGGGGCGCTCCCGGAGAGGGTTGTGGCCCAGGCGGACGGCGAGTATCCGGACCGCAGGCCGACGGAGTCGACCGCGCGGACAGCGAATTCGTAAGTCGTCGTCGGCGCCAGCCCGAAGGCGTCGTAGTTGGTCACGGGCGTGGTGTCGATCAGCGAGCCGTTCCGGAAGATCTCGTAGGCCGCCACGGTCCCGTCATCGGTGGAGGGCGACCACGAGAGATGGATTTGGTTCGGGCCGATCGCGGTGGCGCTGAGTGTCGCAGGCGCCGTCGGCGGCGTGATGTCCGTCGGCATGGAAATCAACACAGCGTCCGACGTGGCGGAGAGGTTGCCCGCGTTGTCGTACGCCTGCACGGCGAAACTGTGATTGCTGCCCGGGATGCCGCTCGCGATCATGTTGGTCCGCGTTGTGGATCCCACGTACTGCCCGTCGCGCTGCACGTGGTACCCGACGACCGCCACGTTGTCGGTCGAGGCGTTCCAGGTCAGCGAGGCCGTGGTGGATCCCGTTGCCGTTCCGTTGAGCTGGGTGGGTTTCGACGGCGGCACCGTGTCCGTCAGGGTGGTGATGTCTCTCGAATCGGATTCAGTCGAAAGATTCCCGAATCCGTCGATGGCGCGAACGTAGAAGCTGTACGTTGTGTTCTGCGTCAGCCCGATGGCGCTGTAGTTCGTGGTTGCCGACTCGCCGATCTCGACATCATTCCGGTAGATGCGGTATCCGATGACGGCCACGTTGTCGGTTGAAGCCGTCCAGCGCAGGTCGATCCGGGAAGGCGAGACCGCCGACCCGTCGAGGTCGGCGGGGATCGACGGCGGCACATGGTCGATGACGGCGTTGTGCTGGAACGCGTACGTGGCCGAAGTGGATGCGGCGGGGCAGCTATAGATGAACCAGTAGGAAACCGCGGTGCGGTTGGTCAATGGCGTCAGGGTCGCGCGCCAGTAGGCGTCGGTGGAGACCATGGATACGCCGGATGTTGTGCCGCTGTTGATCTGGTATTGCATGGTGACGCTCGAACACGGCCCCGCGTTTGTCGGAAAGTGAGGCTTGAAAACGAAGAGGGCCGCGTTGCTCGCCACGGATTCGGCGCTGTGTGTATGGAAGAACTCGGTGGGACGCGCGGACAGGCGGATGTTGTCGATCGTGATCGAATCCTGGTCGGGCGTGGGATAGCGGAACCCGAGCGCCATGGCGAAAGCGCGGCTCTTCATGAAGCCCTGGAAGTCCTCGATGGGAATGTTGACCGTCCGGACCTGGTTGGTGATCGCGCCGTAGTCGCTGATCCGTACCTGCGGCTTCTGCGTCTTGCCGGCCAGGTCCTTGTAGTGAAACTCCACCTTGAAGTCCTCGCCGCCCTCGACGCCGCTGATGTCCATGCACATGTAGCTGTAGGCGGACACGTCCACGGTGCTCCAGCTCCAGGAGAGCGCCTGCCACCAGGCGATGTCGCTGTGGCCGTCCGGCTGGTTATACGTCAGATCCAGCCAGCCGTTCTTCTCGGAGATATACAGGAAGGGCGCGGTCCCTCGTCCGGCCGTGCCGACGACGCCGGCGTCGAGGTTGCCGTTGGCAAAATCGTCGATCAGAAAATCAGCGCCAAGACTGTCTGTCTGTGTGGATAATACCGCAATCGGCAAAAGGAGCAGGTAACGGATCAGAATACTGCGCATCGGACGACCCCCTTTGAGAGCTGTCATAGTGACGTATTATTATACCGCATAAGCTGCATTCGGTCGAGTCGAACCACCGCTCTTTTCTCTCGCATCACCCGAGCCCCGGGGGATAATATCGCCGCCCATGAAAATTTTCCTCACAGGCGGCGCCGGATACATCGGCAGCGTCACCTCCGAGATGCTGCTGGATGCCGGCCACGAAGTCGTCATTTTTGACAATCTCGAGCGCGGGCACCTGGAGGCCGTGGACCAGCGTGCGCGGTTTATCAAGGGTGACCTGCGGAATCGGGAGGAGATTCTCGATGCGATGGGGCGCGCGAAGCCCGACGCGGTCGTTCACTTTGCCGCCTACGCGCTTGTCGGCGAGTCCATGGAATTCCCGATGCGCTACTTCCGCAACAACGTTGGCGGCGGCGTCCACCTCGTCGAGGCGATGATCGAGAACGGCGTGAAGAAGGTCATCTTCTCCTCCACGTGCGCAACGTACGGTCAGCCGGACAAGATGCCGATGACCGAGGACATTCCCCAGCGCCCGACGAACCCGTATGGCGAGTCGAAACTGATGCTGGAGCGGATCATGCTGTGGGAGCATGAGCGCCACGGCCTGAAGCCCGTGTTCCTGCGCTACTTCAACGCGTGCGGCGCAACGGAGAAATTTGGCGAGGACCACGATCCGGAGACGCACATCATTCCCAATGTCCTCGCGGTGGCGCTCGGGAAAAAAGACAAGGTCAGCGTGTTTGGCGACGATTACCCGACTCCCGACGGCACGTGCATCCGCGACTACATCCACATCATGGATCTTGCGCAGGCGCATATTCTCGCCCTGACGTGCGACCACGTCGGCGCGTTCAACCTCGGAACCGGCGACGGGATGTCGGTGAAGCAGGTGGTCGACACGGCGAGGAAGGTCACGGGCCACCCGATCCCGGTGCAGGTCTCCGCGCGGCGTCCGGGCGATCCGGCGCGGCTCGTGGCCGGGGCTGAAAAAGCGAAATCCATCCTGGGCTGGAAACCGAAATACGGCGATCTGCAGACCATCATTCAGCACGCCTGGAACTGGCACAAGGCCCACCCGAACGGCTATTCAAAATGAGGCGGGAAGTCGAACTCGTTACGACCGGCGCCGAGCTTCTGATCGGCCGCACCGTGAACCGCCATCCGTTTGTTCTCGGGGACCGGCTCGGATCCGTCGGCCTCTATCTCGTGCGCGACACAACCGTGCGCGATGATGCCGCCTCCATTCGCGAAGCCATCCAATCGGCTCTTGGACGGGTCGACATCGTCTTTGTGACGGGAGGTCTTGGGCCGACCAGCGACGACATCACGCGCGACGTTCTGGCGGATATCCTGGGCAGGAAGATCGTGATGGATCAGCCGGCGCTGGACGCGATGACCGCCCGCTATCAGAAGCTCGGGCGTGTGGTCACCGAGCAGGCGCGTCGTCAGGCGCTGGTGCTCGAAGGCGCCGCCGTTCTGTCCAACCCGGTCGGCATGGCGCCGGGCGAACGCATTGACCTGGACGGGAAAGTTGTCTTTCTGCTGCCGGGCCCGCCGCGTGAGTTCTCGGCGATCCTGGAACAGCACGTCCTGCCCTGGCTCCGCACGGGAGTGGGGGGATCGGTGGTCGCGGAGAAACTGTTTCTCCTCTGCGGGGTTGGCGAATCCGATGTCGCGAATCGGCTGGAGAAGGCCGGGTTCAATCCGCCGGGCGTGGAGATTGCGTATTGCGCGGCTCCGGGACGGATTGAAGTCCGTCTCACGTCGCTTGCCGGCGACGTGGCGGCGGTCGAGCATGCCGCGGCGGTTGCCCGCCCCCTGCTGGGCGATTGCGTGTTCTGCGAAGAGCGCGCCGAGATGGAGGATGTCGTGGGCCGGCTGCTTCGGCAGCAGAAGGCGACGCTGGCGACCGCTGAGTCCTGCACGGGCGGGCTGATCGGACATCGCATCACGTCCGTCAGCGGCAGTTCGGCGTACTACCTCGGCGGCGTTATCGCGTACTCCAACGAAGTGAAGATTCGCGAGTTGGGTGTGGACGCTGATGTTCTGAAAAAACACGGGGCCGTGAGCGAGGAGGTCGCGCGGCAGATGGCTGTCGGCGTGCGCGCGCGCCTTGGCGCCGACTACGGCCTGAGTGTCACGGGCGTTGCCGGGCCGACCGGCGGGACGCCGGACAAGCCCGTGGGCCTGGTGTACATGGCAGTTGCGGACAAGACCCGGTCGTGGGCGCGTCGGCATACCTGGCCCAGCGAACGGGACGTCGTCAAAACGTGGAGCAGTCAGATGGCGCTCGATCTTCTGCGCCGCCGGCTGCAGGGGCTCCTGAAGGATGAATCCTGACGATGTCATCCGGTCATTCGTCGCGATCGAGATCAGCGACGGCGTTCGCGAGGCGCTGAAGGCCCTCCAGCAGGATCTGAAGAAAGCCGGCGCGCGGGTCGGCTGGGTCGCCCCGGAGAACATTCACCTGACACTCGTCTTTCTCGGCGACGTGTTCCTCTCGCAGATCGAGCCGCTCGCGAAAAGCCTGGACGAGGTGGCAGCTCGGACGGCCTCTTTCAGCTACGACGTGGCCGGTTCAGGTTTCTTCGGCTCTCCGCGCGCCCCCCGGGTTCTATGGGCCGGAGTGAAAGAGCAGGGCAACGCGGTCACGGGACTCCAGGCCCGCGTGGAAGCAGCCGTTCGCGGGCTCGGCATGAAAACCGAAGAAAGGGATTTCCACCCGCACCTGACGCTCGGCCGCGTTCGCACGCGGGACCGGGTGGATGAATTGACTTCGCGGCTGGCCTCGGCTACAAACGCAACCTACGGATCGGTTGACGTTCACCGTTTGCTGTTGATGCAAAGTCACTTGGAGCACCAGGGCGTCCGATACACGGTTTTGCACGAATCCGCACTAAAAGGAGCAACATAGAATGGCTGCGAAAACTCAGGCTGCAAGCGCGACCGACAAGAAAATGCCCGCGGCCCTCAGCGCGGTTCTGGCGCAGATTCAGAAGGAATACGGCGAAGGCGCGATCATGCGCCTGGGCGACGAGGACGCCAAGGTCAGCATACCTTCCATTTCCACCGGCGCGTTCACCCTCGACCTGGCTCTCGGTATCGGCGGCGTGCCGCGCGGGCGCGTGATCGAAATTTTCGGACCCGAATCGTCCGGCAAAACGACCCTCGTTTCGCACATTATTGCGAACGTCCAGAAGACGGGGGGTATGGCCGCGTTCATTGATGCGGAGCACGCGCTGGACCCGGCCTATGCCCAGAAAATCGGCGTCAAGCTGGACGAACTGCTGATCTCCCAGCCGGATTCCGGCGAGGAAGCGCTCAACATTGCCGACACGCTCGTGCGCAGTAACGCGCTGGATATCGTGGTGATCGACTCGGTGGCGGCTCTTGCGCCGCGCGCGGAGTTGGAAGGCGCGATGGGCGACTCGCATGTCGGCCTGCAGGCGCGGCTGATGTCGCAGGCTCTGCGGAAGCTGACGGGCATCATCCACAAGTCAAAGACCTGCTGCATCTTCACCAACCAGATTCGCGAGAAGATCGGTGTCATGTTCGGCAGTCCGGAAACGACGCCCGGCGGCCGCGCGCTGAAGTTCTACGCCTCGGTGCGCATGGATATCCGGCGCATCGCGAATCTGAAGGACGCGACCGGCCGCGCAATCGGCAGCCGTACAAAGGTCAAGGTCGTGAAGAACAAGGTCGCGCCGCCGTTCACGGAAGCGGAGTTCGACATCCTGTACGCCGAAGGCATTTCGTTCGCGGGCTCCGTCGTGGATGCGGGGATCGAGCACGGACTCTTCGAGAAGCGCGGTACGTGGCTCTCGTTCGAAGGTCAGCAGTTGGGACAGGGGCGCGACGCGGCCCGCGACTTGCTGAAGAACGACCCGGAACTTCAGAAGAAGATCATGGAGAAGGTGAAGCAGAAGGTCCACGAGACCCACGGCTTCGCCGCCGGCGTCAAGCCGCCCAAGATGGTTGAGCCCAAGGAATAGGCTTGGATATTGCCCTTCGTAGCCGATCCTCAACCAAAAAAGACTGACCGCGGATTTCGCTGATTTCACGGATGGTTGAATTCACGATCAGCCCCGTCGTTTGTTGACTGCGCCTCTTGAGCCTTCTTGCGGCCAACATTCTCCGATCCGCGCCCCTCCGCGAAATCCGCGGTGAGAATCTTCAGTCCATCAATCGCTTCTCGCCTTCCAGGCGGCGGAAGTCATCGATGTCCTGCACGAACTCGAGGCAGCCGAGGTATTTCTTCGACGCGTCCCGCAGGGCGAAGAACTCAATCACGATCTTGTGCTTGCGTGTGCTGTCCGTCGGCACCGCCAGGTCGATCCAGAAGCGGGCGGTATCGCGGGTGCCGTTCTTCATCTCGCTGACGATGCGCTCCACAAGGTGAAGGCTCTTCTGCGGATGGCATTCGCGGAAGTTCAGCCCCATGGAGGTCATGGGGCGCTTGAACAGCCGGGTCTCGTGCTTGTTCCAGCCGACCACCTCGTCGTTGGCGTCGATCACCGTGACCTCCGCGGGGATCGTCTCGATCATCGCCTTTACCATTTCCGCATTCATCTGGTCGAAAAGCATGGGCGTCTCCTGTGTTTCTGGAAATATAACCGATCCTGCGGGGTGTAGGATAAGAAAGTTGCCGGTGATGAAAAACTGGGAAAGCGAGCGTCCCGCTCGCGTTGCGCGACCGAGACGGTCGCGCTCCCAGCACCCACCGATTGTTTGACGTTGTGTCGAAAGCCGATATGATCCCTGCCATTCAATACTAGTGGAGCATTGTCATGACTTCTGCTGAAATCCGTCAGTCGTTCCTGGACTTCTTCAAGTCCAAGGGGCACGAGATCGTGCCCAGTTCGCCCGTGGTCCTGCCCTCGGACCCGACGCTCCTCTTTGCCAATGCCGGCATGAACCAGTTCAAGGAGATATTCCTCGGCACGCGGCAGAGCTCGTACAGGCGCGTGGCGGATACGCAGAAGTGCATCCGCGTCAGCGGCAAGCATAACGACCTGGAAGAGGTCGGACTCGACACGTACCACCACACGTTCTTCGAGATGCTCGGCAATTGGTCGTTCGGCGACTACTACAAGGCCGAGGCGATCGCGTGGGCGTGGGAGCTGATGACCA
>CALMZY010000160.1 GCA_937870865.1 uncultured Lentisphaerota bacterium
CCAGATGCTCGGCACGCCGCCGCACCGGATCCGCGTCACGCTGTACGGCAGCCTGGCGGCCACGGGCAAAGGACATCTCACCGACAAGACCCTCAGCGGAGTTCTCGGCAAGATCCCGCACGAGTTTGTCTGGGACACAACCACCACGTCCCTGAGCCATCCGAACACGATGAAGTTCGAGGCGTTCGACCGCAAAGACGCTCTTCTTAAGGAATGGGTCGTGTACAGCGTCGGCGGCGGAAACCTGATCGACGCCCACGGGCTGACCGGCGACGTCGAGGAAGTCCGCTATCCCGTGAAGAGCATCGCCAGCGCGATCTCGTTCTGCGAGGACCGTGGCATGGCGTTCTGGCAATTGGTCGAACGCGAGGAGCGCGACCTGTGGCCGCGGTTGGAGAATATCTGGGAGACCATGAGGGCGAGCATCCAGCGCGGGATCGAGAGCCGCGAGGAGTTTCTGCCGGGCCCGCTGAAGCTGCAGCGTCGCGCAAGGGAGACGTATGAGAAAGCCCACGTGTTGACACCTCCCCAGCGGGACCTCGCCTATCTTTCCGCATTTGCTCTCGCGGTGGCCGAGGAAAACGCGAGCGGCGGCAGGATCGTCACCGCGCCGTCTTGTGGCGCCGCCGGCGTGGTGCCGAGCGTTCTCTGCTACCAGGAGACGATTCAGAAAACGCCGCGCGAGCAGATTCTGAAAGCGCTCGCGACCGCCGGCCTGTTCGGCTCCGTGATCCGCGCAAATGCGTCCATCTCCGGTGCCGAAGTCGGCTGCCAGGGCGAGATCGGGTCGGCCTGTTCGATGGCCGCGGCGGCCGCTTCGCAGATCCTTGGCGGCACCCTTTGGCAGATCGAATACGCCGCGGAAGTCGCGATGGAGCACAATCTCGGCCTGACCTGCGATCCCGTGGAAGGCTTCGTGCAGATTCCGTGCATCGAGCGCAACATGACCGCCAGCCTGCGGGCGTTCGAGAGCGCGTCGTTTTCCCTGCTCACCGACGGGCACCACCTCGTCAGCTTCGACGACGCCGTGGAAGTGATGTACCGCACCGGCCACGACCTCCAGAGCGCGTACCGCGAGACCGCGCAAGGCGGCCTCGCCTCGCTGTGGCGCAAACGCGTCCACCAGGAGAAGACGCAGACCGTCGGCGGACAGGGTTCGGGATGCTGACGGGCTGCTTCACATCATGGACACCAAGGGCTTGAAGCAATGGCTGGCCGGGAACGTCTCCTTCAAACGCGTGATCCTGTCCCTCCTCGAAATCTACGTCATCATCGTCCTGTACGTTTACTTCGTCGTCTCCGACGGAATGATTTTCCCATCGCGGCGATCCGGGTATCCGGACGGGCCTGACATTCTGAAAGTGCAGACATCCGACGGCGGCCGCATTTCCGCGCTGTATCTTCCCAACACGAACGCCGCGTTCACCATTCTGCACAGCCACGGGAACGCCGAGGATCTAGGCGACATCCGGCCGATCCTCGACATGTTCCACGATGCCGGGTTCGCGGTCTTCGCCTACGACTACCGCGGGTACGGAACCAGCGAAGGCAAAGCCTCTTCAAGGAACGCGACGCTCGATGCCGAGGCGGCCTATCGCTATCTGGTCCGCACGCTGCTCGTCCCGCCCGACCGGATCATCGTGCACGGACGATCCGTCGGCGCGGCACTCGCGCTGCACGTGGCGGCGCGCGAGCCCGTGGGTGGTGTGATCCTCGAAAGCCCGTTTGTCAGCGCTTTCCAGGTCCTGACCGTGGCCCGCGTGTCGCCGCTCGACAAGTTTCGGAACATCGACCTCATCCGCAAAGTTCACCAACCCATTCTGATCATCCACGGAACGGACGACATCACGATCCCCTTCTGGCATGGGCAGAAGCTGTTCGAAGCAGCCAACGAACCGAAGTCCTGCCTCTGGGTGAAGGGCGCCGCACACGACGACGTGAGCTGGGTCGGCGGGCGGGAGTACTTGAACGCGATCCGGGAATTCGCCGACAGGCAAGTGACGCGCTGAAATCCGGCTCGGCGTTTCCCAAACCTGAAGGACGTCCCATTCTCGTGTTCCGGCTTTTGACTCGCAGCCCAACGGGCTGCCGCAACTCAGCCCGGCGCAACGCGCCGGAAGCAATGATCGCCTCAGTCATCATCAACCCTGAAGGGGTTGTGCAACGCCCTTGCGGGACCCTTTCAGGGTCCATCAATGCCTGTTGACCAAGTTCAAGGGGTTTCACCCCTTGCTAAGTTGCCCGACCCTTTCAGGGTCGAGCGACAAATTGGACAAGAAGACCAAAACAAGAAAAACGAGACGTTCTCCAAGGATTGGATTTTTTCCCGTCGCTTCTTCCAATCCTTGGAAGCTTCGACAGCGTGAGCCCTTTCTTCTCTCGTTTAGCGCATTTCGCGCATTTCGTAGTTACTTGTCTTGTCCCTCCGGAGCCGCGGTATTAACATTTCATTGCGCAAGCCGTACATAATCAGAGTCTCCAAACCCAGGAGGGTCTATGTCGGTTGATCTCGAAAAACTGTTGCGTCCCGTCGACACCCCCGTTCCCCCGTTTCCCCCGAAATTCATGAAGATGGCCAGCGGCGAAGAAATGGGCATCCGCCAGGTCAGCCGCGAGGAGATTCCGCAGATCCTCCCGTATATCGAGCCTCTG
>CALMZY010000161.1 GCA_937870865.1 uncultured Lentisphaerota bacterium
CGAACTGCTTGCGCAGTTCAAGCTGGGCATCGATCAGCGGGATGATGGCCTGATGGCCGGCCCGCATGGCCGCGAGCATGTCCGCCTCGGCGATCTCCTTGGCGGAGCCCTCGATCATCAGGGGGAGGTCACGCGTGCCGACGTAGATCAGGTCGAGATCGCTGTTGGCCATTTCCGAATGCGTCGGGTTGATGACGAACTGGCCGTTGACGCGACCGACGCGCACCGCGCCGATCGGCCCCATGAACGGGATCTCGGAGAGGGTGAGCGCCGCGCTCGCGGCGTTGATGCTGAGGATGTCGGACTCGTTCTCGCCGTCCGCGCTCAGCATGCTGTTGTTGATCTGGACTTCGTTGTAGTAGCCGTCGGGGAAGAGGGAGCGGATCGGGCGGTCGGTGACACGCGCCGTCAGGATCTCCTTCTCGGAAGGGCGGGCTTCGCGCTTGAAGTAGCCGCCGGGGAACCGGCCGGCCGCGTAGAACTTCTCGCGGTACTCGACCTGGAGCGGGAAGTAATCAATTCCCTCCCTGGGTTTGTCGGTTGCGGTGACCGCGGAAAACACAACGGTTTCCCCGAGCTGCACCGTGACGGCGCCATGCGCCTGCTTGGCGAGAAGGCCCGATTCAAAACGGACTTTCTTGCCGCCCACATCGACTTCGATGGATTTTGCTTTATTCATTTTCTTTCTCTTTCTTGGAAACAAAAGGGATGAAGAGATCGCGTGATTGCGACAGAGAAGACTGAATCTGCCCGGCACACAGTGCCATGGTGGAGACAGAATCAGAGTTGCTGAGAGGAATGAGACTACCGGCGCAGACCGAGGCGCTCGATGAGCTTCTTATAGCGCTCTTCGTGCGTCCGCCTGAGGTAGTCCAAAAGGCGCCGACGGCGGCTCACCATCATGATCAATCCACGGCGCGAGCTGTGGTCCTTGACATGATTTTGGAGGTGATCCGTCAGATCCTTGATACGCTTGGTCAGCAGGGCCACCTGCACCTCAGAGGAGCCGGTATCCCGGTCGTGGAGCTTGTATTCCTGCCTAACCGCTGTCTTTGTTGCGTCTGCCATATACCTTCCCAGACCTGTTCTGGTTTTCTCTTCTTTTTCCTTTTTCTTTTTTCCGGGGGGTGAATGTAATGATCGGGGCAGGGGTTGGCAAGTGTTATGTCCAACTTTTTTTCGGAGGCCTTTCCGGTGTTGCTCGCATGACCTCTTCCGCCTCGTAGGCGAGATTTCGGACGTGAGCCCGCGCCGCGTGAGTGTCGCGTACCGCGCTACAACGCGGTCACGCAATTGCGGGACAACGTCCCGCTCACGCGGAAATCGCGTCTACTTATAGAAAGGAGCGAGAGGGGCGGTTTTCCGGCAAAAAGTGAAAATGAATTAAAAAAATGGTAACAGTAGCGCTCGACCAGACGAACCGGTTGTTTGGCGCCGCTCGATTCAGTTGTAAACTTCCGTGGCGTGGAAATCGGCGTCGTCGAACTTGATCGCGCCCTTGCGGTCCCATTGCTGCATGACTTTTTTCAGCGGCTCCACGATCACGTTGACCCACATCTTGTCGCTCGTCGCTTTCCCGGTGACGGAAAGGATCGTCCACTCGCCGCGAACCAGGGACTTCACGTCGTAGTCCTCCTCGGCGATGTTCTTCTTGCCGTCCGAAAGACGCAGCTGGATGGATTCCGCGTTCGTATCCTTGTCGATGAAGGCAAAGATGCTGAACGTGTAACTGGCCTCCTTCGCGACTCCGGAAATCAGCTGGCTCACCCCGGAATTTTCGGTGCCGTTGATTTCCCAGTGGTGGTAGCCGATCAGGCAGGTCCCCGATTTCGTGGGCATCCATCCTGTCTCGCGATTCATCCAGTGGCCCCACCGGGTCCAGCTCTTGGCGATGTCGCAGTTCTGGTTGGCGGGGTCCATCGGGTCTTCGAACGAGGCGTTCTCCAGCACGGGTTCGGCTGCCGCTGTCAACGCGCCGAGGGCGATGACGAGAAGTCCTGTCAGATGAAAGTCGATCTTGTGTGAGCGACTCATGACGAATTCCTTTCTTTTACGACACGCCCGGGGAACGTTCCCCAGCTTTAGGACCGGTCCCACAACCGAGACCTTTTTATCACGGATCCCTGGTTTCGTAAAGCGAAAACGGCCTGTATTTAGCGCAATGCAAGCGCCGTTTCCGCGCTAAAATGGTGCTACAATGAAGATATAACCACCACGTAATAAATGGGATACACAAGATAATGGAAGGGTCTTGTTGGGATGCCTGTCCGTTACATTCCTTTGCAGGGCAGAGGCTTCGCGCCGCTGGCCGAGCCCTGTGGTTTAACCGGATTTCCTCGAGGCGCCTCGGTGTGTTGATAGTTACACTTCCAAAGGTATGTTAAGGACATGAAGCGAACGATCACAGCAGGGCTCCACGTGATCTTGATGCTGACTCTTGTTGTCTGGAGTCGCCCGGCATGGGGCATCGAGAGGGCGTACACGGCCTGTGGTCATTCCTTCGACCAGCCTG
>CALMZY010000162.1 GCA_937870865.1 uncultured Lentisphaerota bacterium
GGGTCCGTTTGCCGGTGGCAGTGGAGAAAACGTAGCCGCGCCCGCAAGGGCGTGGCGAATAAGGATGGCCACCGGCTTGCGCCGGCGGGTACGGAAGAAGGGTAGCCGCGCCCGCAAGGGCGTGGTGAATAAGGATGGCCACCGGCTTGCGCCGGCGGGTACGGAAGAAGGGTAGCCGCACCCGCAAGGGCGTGGTGAATCGTGAGGGAGTTGGAAAATGACTCGCCGCCCCTCGTATTCGTTCTTTGTTCTCTTCGTTGCCTTTTGTTAAAGAGGTCGCTGTGCATATTGCCTATTACATCAGTTCCCACGGTTACGGGCACGGAGTGCGGTCGAGCGACATCATCCGGGCGATCAACCGCCTGCATCCGGAAGTGAACGTCACGATCACCACCGATCTGCCGCGGTCGTTTCTCGAGAGCCGGTTGGGATCCGGCCGCAACACGATCCGCCCCGGCAGTTTTGATGTCGGGATGGTTCAACTCGATTCCATCCGCGTGGATGTTCCCGCAACGCTGGAGAAGGTGAAGTCGCTTTACGCCCGCAAGAACGAGTTGATCCGTTCCGAGTCGGCTTTCCTGCGCGAGTCCGGGGTCTCGCGGGTGGTCGTGGATATCGCCGCGCTTCCGGCCGAAGCGGCGAAAGCGGCGGGCCTGCCGGTCTTCGCGGTTGGCAATTTCGCGTGGGATTGGATCTACGGCGAGTTCGCGGAGACGAATCCCGAATGGCTCCCGCTGATCTGCGAGTTCGAGCGCGGCTACGGCATGGTCGATCTTCTGCTGCGCCTGCCGTTTGCCGAGCCGATGAAGGCGTTTCCGAAGATTGAAGACATTCCGTTGGTCGCGACCGCGGGCCGGAGCCGGCGTGACGAGTTGGTCAAGATGACCGGTTGCGATCCGCGGAAGAAATGGGTCCTGCTCTCGTTCACTTCTCTGGACTGGGATGATCGGGCGTTGGACGAGACGGAACGTCTTTCGGACTGCGAGTTCTTCACGGTCAAGCCGCTTGAGTGGCGCAGGAAGAATATTCATGCGATCGATCGGAGGATGATTCCGTTCTCGGACGTGCTGGCGTCCGCGGATGTCGTGGTCTCGAAGCCGGGCTTCGGGCTGCTGTCGGAGTGCGTGCTGAATCGCAAGCCGCTGATCTACGCGGAGCGCGCGGATTTCCGAGAGTATCACGTGCTGGAGGAGGGGCTCCGCCGCTGCCTGAAGAATGTTCACATCCCCGCGGAGCGCCTGTACCGCGGCGAGCTCGGCGAAGCGCTCGCGGCGATCTGGAATCAGCCGGAGCCGAAGGAGTCGCTCGCGGCCGGCGGTGACGAGGTTGCGGCGGGGAGAATCTCGGATTTCGGAATCCGGATTGTGAAATGATCCACCGCGCGGCTACGACAGAATCATTGACAGCAGAATCATTTGATCAGTTCCTCAAGTCCAATGATTCTGCCATGCCCAATCCAGCTGTGGGATAGGTTTTGGGAAGGCTGGCCTACTGCTCCACTTCCTGGAGGTTCTTGTCCTGGTCCGCGCGGATCTGCCGGATTTGCTCGCCGGCCTTCCTGCCCTGTTCCAACGCCCTACGCTGGCTCATGGTCTCGGCGATATCCTGCATGGCCGACTTCGGTTGCGGGTCCGTCTTCGGTTCCTCGACCGACGGGGACTGCACGTTGACATCGCATCCCAGCAGGAGCGCGGCCGCAAGGCACATCGAAAATACTCTCATGTTTCTGTCCCCTTTGGCGAACGCCGATATCTACGGCTTCACCTTAACACGGTAGAACTGGTTTGTCGTGTTCTCGGGAAGCGCGTCGAGCGTCTCTGAAAGCTCCGACAGGGCCGTCGTGAACAGGACGGGCTGCCAGCCGGTGCCGGTCAGGTCGCTTGCGCGCTCGACCCAGTAGTTGATGTCCACCTTGCTGGGCCACGAGATTTCCGCGTTGCCTCCGTTCAGATTGATGAAGATCTCCAGGAAGTCGTTTGCGTTGCTGGCCACGGTGTTGGCCTGCATCTCGTCATAGTTGGACATGTAGTCGCCGTCCTTGTCGCCGGCGGCTCCGTTGGCGCCGGTGGCGTCGTGCGGGTCGGTGCCGTTGGCGATCTCCCACTCATCCGACATGCCGTCGCCGTCGCTGTCCCACGTGCTGTACGTGGACCCGGAATACTTCCCATCGGCATCCTTCGGGTACGTGGCCGTCGTGTCGATCAGTTTGAGGTACTGGATCTGCCACTCGTTGGCGGCCCACACGTCGCCATTCAGAGAGACGAAGAAGTTCGTCTTGAGGTTGGAGCCCAGCAGCCCGGGGGCGTCCCAGATCAGATTCGTGGGATTGTTGCCCAGCAGGTTGACGACATTGTAGTACTTGCCGTCCTCGATGCCGAACCAGTTCTTCCCGTTGTAGTCCGCGTCGAGCGAGTACACGTTGGAGACCGTGGGGTTCGTCTCGCAGTTGTTGTTGACGAAGACCAGGACCACGTCCTGCGTGGCCGCGCTCACGCCCGGGGCCTCGAACTTGGCGAGCGCAAAGATCCGCTCGTCTTTTCCTCCCGCCGTCGTGGAGAGGAAGTAGTCGTTCTGGCTCTGCAGCGCCGGCGAGTTCTGGCGCGCCCGCGCGATCCTGCCGTAGTTCGTGCGCAGGTTGTACATCCAGGCTTCGCCCTGCGACCAGACGCTGGTCATGCAGTTGTAGCGCTTGAAGTTGACGATGGACTTGCCGAAGTTCGACTCGTAGTAGGTGAAGTTGTTCTTGGCGTCGATTTCGCTGCCGCGGTTGTACGTGCCGTAGTGATTCTGAGCACCGGCCTCCTGTCCGTACATGATCATGGGCACGCCGGCCACGGCCGCGACCTCCGCGAAGGCGTGCAGGATGCTCGGCTGGTGGTACGTCGAGTACACGTCATCGTGCGAGGTCAGGTTGAGCAGGATCGGCACGTTCCGGAACGCTGTCTTGCGGTTGTCGAGCGCGGTTTGCGTGGGCGACGTGGTCCGGTTGGGCGTTCCCTTGTTCGAACTGCCGCCGGAGTACTCCCCGAAGTAGTTGTCGCGCCAGTAATACACCAGGTTCTCGTTGAGGATGTCGAAGTGCCGCGAGGAGCGGTACCCGATGCCGTGGTGCTTGTCGCCGTTGACCTCGCGGTAGCCGTCGAGGGATTCGGCCATGAACAGGAAGTCCCACTTCACGCTGCGGGTCTTGTTGATGGTGTATTCCCAGAACACGGAAGGCAGGCCCTGCGCGAAGTCGCACCGCAGGCCGTCGATGCCCTTCGCGGATTCGCTCTTCGGCGTGCCCTGCGGGTGGCCGGTCTTCTCGAGCCAGTAGACCGGGTAGTAGGCGAAGTACTGCCAGAGTTGCTTGGTCGCGTTGGACAGCGGTTCGAGCTTGTCGTACTCGAAGAGGTAGCGGTTGTACCACTGGCTGGACCACGCCCAGTTCGTGTCGGCGGGCGCCTCCTGGACCAGGCAATCGTAGGTGCCGAAGTGGAAGTCGGCGGCATCGTACCATTTGCCGAAGTCGATGCGGTCCGGCGCCGGCGCGATGTCCTTCGTGGACATGCTGCCGTAGTAGGTGGCCATCTGCCCGTACTGGTTCTGCCGGGAGTACCACGACGGCGCCACGTCGCGAATGTAGGCGTAGTTCGTCGCAAAGCCGAACATGTCCACGCCCGGTTGGCCGACTTCGCAGTCCCACGCGCTGTGGTTGAAGGTTCCGTCGAGCATGACGCCGATCCCGACGCCGTCCATCGCCTGGACGAAGTTCGTGAACTCGGCCATGGCGCGGTCCTCGGTGGCGGGGTCGCCGAGCACGGAATTGACCTGCCAGTAGTTGCGCACGGCGTAGGGGCTGCCCGGATCGTAATAGGTGCCGGTGATCGGATCGATCTCGCGGCCCTCGGTGCCGATCGGGTGAATCGGCTGGAGCCAGATCATGTTGATGCCGAGATTGCGAAGCACGTTGGTGCTGATCCGGTCGGGCCGGTCGCTGTTGACGACGTACATGTCCTCGAACGTGCTGCGTCCGTAGAAGTTCGCGTTGGTGGCCTCGGCGAACAGCGGGTTCATCTCGTACATCACGTTCTGCAGGGCCTTCTTCGGCGACACGACCACCGCGCAGTCGCGCCGTAGCGCGTTGTCGGTGAAGTAGTGGTAGCCCGAGCCGTTGACCTTGTACCGCGCATTGATGCGGTAGGCGCCGCACTTGCTGACCGGGATCGTGACCGAGTAATAGCCGTTACCATCCGGCCCGCTCATCGGGTAGGCGCGGTAGTACGTTGTCGCGCTGGCGGTCGTGACGGAGTCGGGATCCTCGTCGCCCGGCATCACGGCGAAATCGCGCCGGTTGAGGTTGGAGAAGAGTTCGACGTCGGAGACGGTGTTGCCGGTCCCGGCATTCGGCTTGAAGAGGACGGCGATCGCCTCCTCTTCGCCGGCCAGCTCGTTGAGGAAGAAGCGGATGAGGCCGTAGTTCGCGTCGTTGGTGGTGCCGTCCGTGACCGTGTACAGCTCGGGCTGCCCGGCGTCGAAGTATCCGTCGTCATTCTCATCGCGGATGCTGTTGATGCTGACGCGCTGGAACTCCATGACGTCCAGGTCGGCGGGAATCCACGTCCACGGAGTAGTCGACTGGTCCCAGCTCCCGCCCTGCCATTCATACGGAGCCTGGCTCTG
>CALMZY010000163.1 GCA_937870865.1 uncultured Lentisphaerota bacterium
GCTCGGCGGAAACCGTGCCCCCCATGTGGTGAATCACCTCGCGCGCCCAGCCCAGGTAGATGGCTTTCCCGACTTCATACTCCTCCATCGTGGTGGGCAGCACGTTGACGTGGATGTGATTGTCCCCCACGTGGCCGAACATGACGTACTGAAGCGACGTGGCGGCCAGGGCAGAATGATAGAGGGCCATCACCTTTTCCAGATCGCCGTCCCCCACCGCCATGTCCGTCCCGAGCTTCGTGAGCGCGGGCTCCTTCCTGCGGCGCTCGTCGATCACCAGGTTCACAGTCTCGGGAACCGCGTGCCGGAAATCCTGGAGACGCTTCATCTCGCGTTCATCCATCGCCGTCCACGTCGCACTCTCGTCGCCGCCGCACTTGGCCATGATCTCGGAAAGCGTCTCGACGGCGGCGACCAACTCGGCCTCGTTGTCCCCGTGAAACTCGACATAGACGCCCGTGTGGAACTGCGCCGGCAGCTCGGGCATTTCGGCGAGGATGTCGTACTGGCTCTTCTTGCTCCTCAAGAGATCCAGCGCATGGCTGTCGATGAACTCGATGGCGGCGGGCCGCAGGCCCACCACGGGCGCGTGCATTTCCATGATGTCTTCGCGAACCAGGCGCACGAAGATCAGCGCGTCGCGCTCCGACTTGAAGAACGCCATCACGCCCCACTCCAGGGCCGGGGCGTTGATGAGGGACAGCTCGGCTCCCACGATCACGCCCAGCGTACCCTCGGACCCGATGAAGAGGTCCACAAGATCCATGTCGTCCTCGGCGAAATACCCGGCCGCGTTCTTGACGGGCGGCAGGCTGTACGACGGCAGCGATCCCTCGATCTTCCGGCCGTTGTCGCACAGAAGCGCGAAGTTGCGTTCCACCGCCCGCTGCTGGCCGCGCCGCACGGTTGCCGTCGACCCGTCCGCGAACACCACGCGAAGGCTTTCGACGTACTTCCGCGTCGGGCCGTACTTGAATGTGCGCGCGCCGGACGCGTTGCACGCCATCATGCCGCCGATCGTCGCCGTGGACTCGGTGGGGTCCGGCGGGAAAAAAACGGGCAGATGAGAACGCAGGGAGTTCAACGCCTCCAACGAAGGCGGCATCCAGCCGGCCGTGTCGAATTCCTGTTTCTCCAGGGCCGCCCGCAGGTCGGCCAGCACGACACCCGGCTGCACGGCAACAGAAAAACGATCGTTCACCGGATCGAAGCGAAGCCCGGTGATCCGGTTCATCCGGTTGAGATTCAGAATGTGGCCGCCGGAGGGAACCGCGCCGGCCGTGATGCCCGTCCGCCCGCCCTGGAAAGTCACCGGCAAATGCCGCGCATTCGCCTCCGCCATGATCCCGCGAACCTCTTCCTCCGTCGTCGGAAAGGAAATGGAATCCGCCGCGCCGACCTTCCGCGACTCGTCGCGAAGAAAATCGACATGCAGGGGATGAACTTTTTCGAAATGCAGATGGGGCTCGGAACTCATGCGGCAAACATAACCAAGACCCGGGAAGGTGCAAAGCCTAAGAAGCGGAACAACGGGATTTCCTGCGGCATCCCGTTCCGAAGGCTCAAGGCCCCGGACCACCTTTCCCGAAACCCCGGTTGCGGCGCGCCCCACGGAACGGTACATTCGTCTCATGATTCGTTCGCGGCATCCGGAGAATTCCAAGACGCTGAACCTCCTCGGCGTGGAGTACGTCCACGTCAAGACGGCGGACGGCGGCGACCTGTACCTCACGAAATTCGGCACGCCTTTCTACGAGAACCTCAAGCCGGAGAGCTGGTTCGAGCCGGCGTGGTTCGAGCAGCACCGCGAACGTCTGAGCGGCACCAGCATGGTTTACCGCGTGCGCACGAAGCCCGTCAGCGGATTCAGCAAGGAGCTGGTCGTCAAGTGGTGCCGCGTCGGCGAGGAAGTCCCGTTCGACACCTTCACGTTCACCAAATTCGCCGAGGCGGAGTTCAACAGCCCGTACGAGGAGTTCTCGCTCGTCATGGAAATGCGCGAGGATCCGTCGCACACGCTCGTGCGAACGCACAAGCCGCTGGCGATCTTCGTGCCCGCGAAGAAGCTGAAGCTGTGGCAGACCGGCCGCTCGCAGACGAAGATCGAGTCCAAGAAGGCGAAGTTCCGCAACGTGGAGCTCGACATCTACCGCCAGTACATCCTGATCTACGAATGGGTGAAGGGCGTGTCGGCCGTCGAAGCCTTCCAGCCCATGTTCCCCGACATGGCCCGGCGCCGGACCGAGCTCGCACGCCTGACCGAACGCGGCATCGAGGAAATGAGCCGCAAGGGGTTCCGCGTGCTGGACATCAAACCGGACCACTTCATCGTCCGGCCGACGCCGACCGGAGGCGTGATGCGCTACCGGGACGGCCGCATCGCATACGCGCTGGTCGATTTTGAACTGCTCGAGCGGACGCCGGAACACGAACAGAAGGTCACCTCGGAACGGCGGGCCGCCTATCTCCGGCACCAGAAGGACCGGTTTGTCCCGCCGCCGGCCCAGAATTTTCCGCCCCACCTCCGGCCCACGCGCGTGCTGGACGTGGATTACGTCTACGGGCAGTCCGAAAGCACGCAGGGCCGGCTTTGGGTGGTGGGCCGCGATCCCGCCCTCTTCGACTACTTCCTGCCCGAGCGCTGGCGACGGACCCAGCGCAGGCCGTTGTCGAAGACGAACCAGGTCTTCCACACAAAGACCAAGGACAATATCAACCTCGTGTGGAAAGTCTCGCGCGTCGGCGAGAAACCGGATGTCGACGCCGCGAGCGCGGAGGGCAGGCGCATCGCCGGCCACGGCTACAACAGCCCCTTCGAGGAATTCGCGATCGCGCTGGAATTGGGCGCGAAGGGATTCCCCGCCGTGTATCCCCGGGCCGTGTACATGACCGGCCAGGAAACGGACGACGGCGACGACAATCTGGACAACAGCCGCTACGAGATGCACAAGAACATCCTCGCGCCGGACGGATCCCCCGTCCTGCGGCCCGACCACAACTACATCACCGTCTGGGGATACTGGAACGGGTCGGACGATCTGCTCGCGCGCAAGGACGTGGACTACTGCAAAGGCATCAACCTCCAGCAGGCGCTGGACGAAGAACGGATCACCGCCGGCGAGCTTCAGGACCTGATGCACAGGGCGGCCCGCGAGCTGGCCGCCGCGGGGTTCGAGGACTTGAACCCGGAACCCACGCACTGGCTGCTGTCGCTCACGCCGCAGAACGAACTGATCCGGAACGAGAATGGAGCCCCCGCCCTGCGAATGTGCAATTTCGGATTGGTGAGAAGGATC
>CALMZY010000164.1 GCA_937870865.1 uncultured Lentisphaerota bacterium
CGCACTTCGAACTGTACGTGTCTCCCGTGAACATCGATCCGGCCAATCCCGCCATGCCGAGTTCGACGCCGGACGAGTTCGCCGGAAAGCTGGCGCGCGAGGTCGGCAAGTTCTACACACAGGGCATGCCCGAGGACACCTCCGCGCTGTCGTCGAGCGTGTTCACGGACGACGAGTATCGCGAGCAGGCCGCGTTTGTCCTCGAGGAGAACAACCGCCTGTACGAGCACGAGCTCGACCGGTTTGAAACCGGCTTCTTCTTCCAGTATTTTTCCTCGCTCGACCTCAACTCGCACGCCTTCTGGCGCGCGATCGATCCCGGGCACCCGCTCTACACACCCGAGCTCGCGAGGAAGCACGGCGACTTCCTGCCGTGGCTTTACGAACAGATGGACAGGGCCGTCGGGCGCGCCCTCGAACGCGCCGACGAACGCACGCTCGTCCTCGCCGTCTCCGACCATGGCTTCGGCCCGTTCCGCCGGCAGTTCAACCTCAACTCGTGGCTGATGGAGAACGGTTTCGCGACGCTCCTCCCCGGCAGCTCGCGCCAGGAGAGTTTCTTCCAGGACACGGACTGGACGCGGACACGGGCGTACGGCCTCGGCATCAACAGCCTCTACCTCAACATCCGCGGCCGCGAACCGGACGGCACGGTCGAGCCCGGGACGGATGCGGATGAACTCCGGCGCGAGCTGATCGCAAGACTGACCGCGATCCGCGACCCGCAGAACGGCGAACCGGTGATCGCGCGCGTGCTCCGGCCGGAGGACGTCTTCAGCGGGCCCTGCGTAAAAAACGCGCCGGACCTGATCGTCGGGTACAACCTCAACTACCGCGCGTCGTGGGACACGATTCTCGGCGCCTATCCACAGGACGTGCTGCTCGACAACCTCGACCCGTGGAGCGGCGACCACTGCATGGATTCGTTGTTCCTGGATGGCGTGTTTCTCTGCAACCGCGGCGGCGCGGCGGAGCACCCGTCCCTCTCGGACATGGCGCCCACGATCCTCGCCGCGTTCGGCGCGCCCGTCCCGCGCGAGATGACGGGAAAGGATGTTCTAAGCTAGAGGAGGAACCCATGTTCGAACCCAGGATCAAAATCAGCCGCGAGCTTTACGAACGCGTGAAACAACACGCGGAAACGGCGGGGTACTCGTCCGTCGAGGAGTTTGCGCAACATGCTCTCGAGCAGGCGCTCGCCGCCGGCGCCAAGCCGGACACCGACGAAAAGCTGATCGAGAAACAACTCAAGGGGCTCGGGTACATCGAGTGAAGCTGGCGCACGTCATCAACCTGGCTTTCGGCGCCCTGTGCGACGCCGTCATGCTGCCGTTCCGCGGCATGAACCCGTGGGCCGGGTTGACCGTCTTTTCGCTCGTCATCACCGTCCTCGCGCTCCTTGCGTTCAAGTTCTTCTCCAGCCCGACGGCAATTGCCCGCGCCCGCGGCCGGGTGATCGCGCGCGTTCTCGAACTGCGGCTCTACCGCGACAACCTGTTCGGCATTTTTGCCACGCTCGGCCGCGTCTTCCTCGGGACCCTCGTGTACCTGAAGGAGTATCTCCTGCCGATCGGCGTGCTGATTCTCCCGGTCGTGCTGATCCTCGTACAGATGTCGTGCTGGTTCGATCATCGGCCGCTGCGCGAAGGCGAAACCACGCTGTTCACCGTCACGCTCCGCGCCGACGTCCGCGTCATGGACGTACCGATGACCATCACGTCGTCGCCGAACGTCGTCGTCGAATCCGAACCGCTCCGCATTCCGTCGGAGAACAAAATCATCTGGCGGTTCCGCGCCGCGGCCCGCCCCTGGGGAACGATCGCCGCGCGGACTCCGGACGAGACCGTCGGTATGCAGGTCGCCGTCGGCCCCCAATTTCACAAGATCGCCGCGCGCCGCGTCGCCGGCGGGTTTTTCGACATTCTTCTGAATCCCGCGGACCGGCCCATCCACGAAGGCTCGGTCCTGTCGGAAATGGAAATCAGCTATCCGCCGCGCGAGATCGGCATGAACTGGCTGGTTGCGTGCTTCATCCTGACCCTGATCTTTGCGTGGCTGCTCAAACCGCTCTTCCGCGTTGAACTATGAAACACGCAGGCATCGTCCTCGCGGCCGGCGCGTCGACCCGCATGGGCCGGCCCAAGGCCCTGCTCCCGACGCCGGCGGGAATCCCCCTCGCCCGGTTCCAGGCCGGACTCCTCGCGACGGCCGGCTGCGCCGAAGTGGTCGTCGTCCTCGGCAGCGATTTCGAGTTCATTCGCAAACGTCTTCCGCACTGCGCGACCACCCGGAACCTCCAATGGGAAACTGGCCGGTTCTCCTCGGTGCAGGCGGGCCTCCGCGCCCTTCACGCGTTCGACGGATGCCTCATCCTGCCGGTCGACACCGTGGGCGTTTCGTTGCGGACGCTTCAGGCCACGCGCGAGTTTGCCGAACGGAACAAGCCCGCGGCCGTTCGGCCCACATTCAACGGATCGGACGGGAAGATCGCGTGGATTTCAAAAGAACTCGCCGATGAAATCACGGGTGCGGAGACAGCGGACACCCGGCTCGACGCAATTCTGCGGGAGAAGGCCATCCGGTTTCCGGTGGACGATCCGGCCATCTTGAACAACGTCAACACGCCCGAGGAGTGGAAGAACGTCAAGCTGTAGGCCGGCTCTGCGCGGCGGCGCGATGTTTCACCTTGATGATCAGGTTTCGCTTGATGCCGGCCAGCGCAGGCAGGATATGATTCAAAACCTGCTCGGCCGTCATCCGGAACTTTCGGCCGCGCGCGCTGACTTTCAACCAACCGGCCTTGTCGCGGTAATAGCGCTCGGTGAAGTTTTTGGTGCCAATCAAGATGACGTAGCTGTCATTGGTTAGTTTCATATGAATTGTCCCGACGGCAGTTGTGGTCCTCGCCCTCCACGCCTGCGAACGTCAGGTGGACCACGCATGACAACTACTCCGCCACCAGCTCTTCCAGGAACCCGCGCACGATCCTGCCGGAGACCCACTGGCGGTATTCGGCGGTCGAGCGGATGTCGTCGATCGGCTTGATCATAGCGGCGACGCGCTGTTCGGCTTCGTCGAGGACCTTCTTGCCGATTTCCTTGCCGACGATCCACTGCTCGAACTCCGGCAGGCGGATCGGGATCGGAGCGACACTGCCAAGCGCGACCGCGAAATCCTTCACCTCTTTGCCCTTCGCGGAACCGCGGTAGCTGCCCATGACCTTCGAGATCGCCTGCGCGGCGCGCGGCCCGAGTTTCCGGAAGGATTCGCGGCAACCGGCATGAATCTTCGGGAGAATAAATCGCACAATCAGTTCGTCGGGCTGCAGGTCGATCTTGCGGTAGCCGAGGAAGAATTTCGCCAGCTCGATTTCGCGCTCGCCCGCCTTCGACGCTACGACCACGCGGCCGTTCGTGATCAGCAGGCTCGGGCCGAGATCGCCGGCGGGACTCGCGTTGGCCACGCTGCCGGCGATCGTGCCGCGCGCCTGGATTTGCGCGCCACCGATTGTCGCGGCGGCCTGCGCAAGCGACGGAAGATGCACTTGCACAATCGGCGACCGCCGCATTTCCGCATGCGTCACCGCCGCGCCGATCACCACAGAATCCGTGTTCTCGGAAACTCCCTTCAGCTCAGGCAGTCCAGAGAGATCGATCGCACGTTCCGGCATCGGCAGTACACCCGAAGACCACTGGACCATCAGATCCGTACCACCCGCAATCGGCCGGCCGCGACTCTTCTCGTCCGCCATCAACTTCAGCGCTTCCTGAAGATTCTTCGGAAACGCACAATCCATGTCCTCAAGGAACTTCATGGCCAATCATCTGATCTCTGACTTCTGACCTCTATTTGTTTCCCGGCCATTTCCGGGCCGCAGCCTGCACCGCCTCGACGATTTTCTGATAACCCGTGCACCGGCACAGATTCCCAGCGTGCGCCTCGCGGATCGCCGCCTCGTCGGGGTTCGGGTTTCGCGAAAGAAGAGCGTACGACGACAGGATCATGCCCGGAATGCAGAACCCGCACTGGGCGGAGCCTTTATCGGCATACACTTCCTGGAGGAGCCTGCCGCCCTCGGTTTTTTCGAGGCCTTCCACGGTCATGATTTCTGTGCCGTCGCGAACCTGGCCGGCCGGGATCAGGCACGAGACCATCGGCGCGCCGTTGATCAGCACCGTACACGTGCCGCACTCGCCCTCGCCGCAGCCTTCCTTCGCGCCCTTGAGCCCGAGGTCTTCGCGCAGGACGTCGAGAAGCCGCCGCATCGGCGGCACCTTCACCGTCTTCTCCTCGCCATTCACTTTCCAGATTCTGGTGATGGTCTTCATCGGATTTGAAACTACGAAACACGCGAATTACGCGAAAGAGGAGAGGGATTTTTCCAAACCTTGGAAACTTTGGATGCTGTTTTTCCAAACCTTGGAAACTTCTTCATTTCGCGTCTTTCGCGCATTTCGTAGTTACTTCCTTAAAGAGTTTTTCCGGCGTGATGGGCAGATCGGTCATGCGGATGCCGGTGGCCGCCTCGATCGCGTTGGCGATCGCCGGCGCAAGCCCATCCATCGGCATCTCGCCAACGCCCTTCGCGCCGGGCGCGGCAAACTCGTACGGGTATTCGACAAACGTGATGTCATATTCCGGCACATCGAGCGCGGTCGGGATGACGTACGTCTGCATCCGGTTCGCGTCGAACCTGCCGCCCTTGATTCCGATCTTCTCCATCACGGCGTAGCCGAGCGCCTGCGTCAGCCCGCCCTCGACCTGGCCCTTGACCAGGACCGGATTGATCACCCGGCCGACATCGAAGCACGCGGTCACCTTCTTCACCTTGATCTCCAGCGTCCGCGTGTCCACCTCGACCTCGGCGACGTTACAGCCCCACGCGAACGCGGGGTACGCATCGCCACGGAAGGTTGCCTGGTCCCATCGGACCGTGTCCGGCAGCTTGAAGGCCTCGACCACCCGCAAGGGCCCGTGCTCGGCGAGGTACTTCGACGCGATCTGTTCAAAGGACTTGCTGCCCGCGATCGGCCGGCC
Organism: uncultured Lentisphaerota bacterium; assembly: GCA_937870865.1. Classification (GTDB taxonomy): domain Bacteria; phylum Verrucomicrobiota; class Kiritimatiellia; order CAIQIC01; family JAGNIJ01; genus CALMZY01. The sequence goes on from CALMZY010000164.1 coordinate 5,038, forward strand.
GGCCGATTCCTCGAGCCGCTGTCTCAGCTTGCACGCGGCGCTGTACACCGTGCTTCCGACCACCATCGTGGTACGCGAGGCGACGGTCGGCCCGCTGTTCGGCACGAGGCCGGTGTCGGGGAGCGGATACCGCACGCGGTCGAGGTCCACGCCCAACCCATCGGCGGCCATCTGCGAAAGGACCGTCAGCGCGCCCTGCCCCATCTCGGTGGAACTGACGCGGATGAAGACGACCGGGCTCGCGTTTTCGAAGCCGAGATCGAGCGCCACCTTGGTTCCGATCTTCGATTCGCCGTCGCCGGTGAAGCCGGAGCCGTGCGCGAAGAACGAGAGGCCGATGCCGTACCACTTCCGCGCGCCCTTCCGGCCGCGGCTGCACTTCGCGAACTTGTCGGCAAATCTCGAAGTCTTGAGCGCCTCCTCCAGAACCGCGGGCGACCCGACGCTGTCGCGCAGGACCATGCCGGTCGGCGTCGTATCGCCGACGCGCAGGCAGTTCTTCAGCCGGAACTCGTGCGGCGTCATGCCGCACGCCCGGGCGAGCGCATCCACATGCGATTCGACGCCCCAGATGGCCTGCGGCGCGCCGAATCCGCGGAATGCGCCGGAAGGAAACGTGTTCGTGCGTCCGACGATCCCATTCACGAAAACATGGTCGCACCGATAGCCCATCGCGGCGTGGAGAATGCCGCGATACATGACCACGTCGCTCAACGTGAGATACGCGCCGCCGTCGAGCAGGAAGTCCACCTTCAGCGCGGTAATCGTGCCGTCCTTCTTCACGCCGGTCTTGTGGCGAACCCAGACGGGATGGCGCTTCGTTGTGTAGAGAATGTCCTGGTGGCGGTCGTAGACGATCTTCACGGGCTTCTTCGCCTTCATGGCGGGCAGAGCGCAGTACCCGGCGAGCATGCTCGGGAATTCCTCCTTGCCGCCGAACGCCCCGCCGACGGCGGCCTGCCTCACGCGCAGCTTGCCGGCCGGGAGATTCAGCGCTTCGTGCAGCTCGTGCTGAATGTAGTACGGGCATTGCATGCTGCCCTCGATGAGAATGCCGCCGTCCTTCTGCGGGATGGCGACGAGCCCCTGCGGCTCGATGTAGAGCTGTTCCTGGTGGCCGGCGGTGTACTCGGCCTCGACGATCTGGTCCGCCTCGGCGAATCCCTTTTCCACGTCGCCTTTGACGATCGACTGGCTGCACAACACGTCCGGGCTTTCGGGCGCTCCGCCCGCGAACCCGCCGACGCCGCGCGGAGCATTCTGCTCGACACCGGTCTTCAGTTCGCCAGCCTTGAATTTCCGGACCAGCTCCGCGGTCGTCAGAATCGCCGGCAGTTCATCGATCTCGATCCGGACGTGTTCAGCCACCTCGATCGCCTGCCGGCGCGTCGGCGCTGCCACGACGGCGAGCGGCTCGCCGATGTAGCGGATTTCGTCGAATGCCAGCAGGGGCATCGCACGGTCGTGCATGACGACGATATTGGGGCCGGGGATGTCCTGGGCGGTAACCACGACCGCCTTGGACGCGTCGCACGCGGGATCGAGTTTCACGCTCCGCAGCGTGCCGCGGGAGACGGGCGAGCGGACAATGACACCGTGCCAGCAGCCGGGCACGTCGAGGTCATCGGCATACCGGGCCAGGCCGCGCACCTTGTCCGAAGCATCCACACGGGAAACTCCCCTGCCGACGAGACCCTTCCGACTGTTTTCGGCGACGGTCATGTGTGAATTTCAGATTACGCAAGGTGCCGGAATAAATCAACAAGCAGAGGTCAGAGATCAGAGGCCAGAGATCAGCAAGAGTCTGATCCGGCTGACCTCTGACCGCTGATCTCTGACCTCTGAATACGGCTTGTTTCCACCCGAGTCGCGTGTCAACGTACGCCCATGTTGAAATTCATTCGTATTCTCTGCATCGGAATCGGTCTTGCGGCACTGGCGGGCGGGTGCGCCACGACGCCGACCCACGAAATCACGCCTCTCACGGACACACAGCTTCGCGGGGTCTTCTCGAAGGCCCGGGACGCGCGCAGTTTCTGGATCACGGCCTACCCGGCGGGCAAGAACAGCGTGCGGTTCTCGGGCGCGAACCGACTGCATCCCGAGCATGTCGCCAGCCGCGACTTTGCCAAGGAGGGCCTTTCCACGGCGCCCGTGATCGTGGCGGACAACGGGCGGGAGGAAACCTTTTCCGTCCTCGTCGACACGACCGCCGGCCGAAGCTGGCTTGATTTCCCCACGTTCCTGCGAACCCGGGCCATCCCGCTGGGTCCTCCCGCCTACGACTATACGCCGGCCAACGTCAACGAGGACATTTCCGGCTATGCCTGCATCATGACGAAGCTCCGGTTCGACCAGCTCCATGTCGAAAACGCGCTGTTCCATTTCCGGGCGGCGACCGGCCCGCTCGGCCCCCTCGCGCGGGGCCTGGAGGACCCGGTGCCGGAGGCAATCCTGGGTTGCGACATCCTCAAGGCCTTTGCTTTCACGCAGATCGATTACCCAAATCACACCGTCATGCTCTCCGCCACGATCGATTACGCGCCGGAGGAAGCGAACCTGATCGCCGCGATGAAGCTGAAGCAGGTCGATGGCGCGTTTGCCGTGGAAGGCGCGATCGACGGGGAGAAGAAGGTGTTCATCCTGGATTCGGCCGGCGAGTTCGAAGTTGCCATGACCAACCCGCCTTCCGACGAATTGAAGCAGGTCAGCGTGGGCGACGTGGTTTTCAGAAACGTGTCGGCGGTGGACGGCAGGACCCTCAACCTGCGACCGTCGCATCCGCACATCGGCCGCCAACTTCTGTCGAAGTTCAAGATCACCCTCGCGCCCAAGAAAAAGCTGGTGTACTTCGAGCGGCCCGCGGGCGCGAAATAGGCTCAACGAGCGGGGAGCGGACGTGTATTCTGGTGCGCGGGCTTTCGCCGCGCCGGTGCGGCGCCTGACACAAAGGAACCAACCGATGACCATGGCCGTAGAGTCCAAGATGGAATGGAAGGAATCGCACAGGCACCCCCCCGGATTCCGAGCCCGCCGCGGCATCAACTGGTTCACCGTGGGGCTCATGTACGCGATGTACTACATGTGCCGGTACAACTTCCGCTTTGCCGCCCCCGGCATGCGCGAGGAATTCGGTTTCACCATCACGCAGATTTCCGACATCTGGGTCTGGTTCTCCGTGGCCTACGGTACGGGACAGCTGGTGAACGGGCTGTTCTGCGACCGCATCGGCGGCAAGGCGTCCATGCTGATCGGCGCCATCGGAACCATCACCGTCAACCTGGTGTACGGATTCGGATCCTTCGCGGGCAACTTCGCCACGTTCGCCGGATTGTGGCTGCTCAACGGCTACATCCAGGCGGCCGGCACGCCCGGCATGGTCAAGATCAACGCCGCCTGGTTCAACCGCGAGGAGCGCGGCGTCTTCGCCGGCATCTTCGGCTTCATGATCCAGTCCGGACAGGTGATGATCAGCCGGCTCGCACCGGTCCTGCTCGCCGGCTTCACGATCGGCGCGTTCGTCGTCGACCCCGGATCCTGGCGCATTCTCTTCATCGTGCCGCCCGTCTTCGTCGCCATCGTGGCGGTCCTGCTGTACTTCTTCGCCGCGCAGTCTCCGGACGAGGCCGGCTACCCGGGCACCATTCACGACGACGTGGACAACTCGGCCGGCACCACGGTGCCGGTGAAGGAGGCGTTCAAGTTCGTCTTCTCCAACCCGCTCGTCTGGTTTTACGCCGTCGCGTACGGCTGCACCGGCGCCGTCCGGCACAGCTCCGACCAGCTTTCCATCCTGTATTTCGAGGACGTCCTCGGCTTCAACATGAAGACCAACATCCCCGGTATCGCCGTCAACACGCTGGCGCTCATTCCGCTCGTCGCGGTCGCCGGCTCCGTTCTCTCCGGATGGGTATCCGACCGGTTCTTCCGGGGTCACCGCTACCCCGTCGCGATGGTGCTCTACTTCATGGAATCCATCGTCATCGCGACCGCGGCCACGGTCCTCGCTCTCGGCATGGTCGGCCCCACCACCGGCGGCATTCTCCTCGGCTGCCTCTTCCTCGTCCTGATCGCCATCACCGCCAACAGCACCCACTCGATCGTCGGCGCGGCGGCCCCCATGGACATCGGCGGCAAGAAGATGGCCGGTTTCGCCTCCGGCGTCATCGACTCGTTCCAGTACTACGGCTCCGCGCTGTCGCTTTTCATCACCGGCCGCGTCCTCGACGCCACGAAGGACACTTACGGCTGGAACTTCTGGTTCATCATCATGACCGGGTTTGCCGCCACCGGCGGCTTCGCGATGCTGGCTCTTCTCCTGCGACAGAAGGGCAAGCAGGCCGCCATGAAACTGGTGGTCTTCGCTCTGGCCGCCGCAATCCTGTTTGGCCTCACGTTCGGCACATACAAGTATCGTCAGATCGTGAAGGAGAACGCGGCAAAGCCCGCGGCCGAGGCGCCCGCCGCTGCGGCCCCAGCCAAATGACGGAGGGAGAACATGACTAACGAACACAGCCCCGTTCCGGTCTCCTCCCGCCAGCTGAAGCTGAAGAAATTCTGCATCTGGATCGAAACGAAGTTCGAAGGACGGATCGCGCGGGTCGCGTTCGCGCTTCACATGGCCATCTCCGCCGCGGTGTTCTACACGATCCAGCTGGTGCAAGCGGCGTGGCTGGCGGATGCCCGTTGGCCCCTGTGGGCCGCGTCCGGAATCCTCGTCGCGGGAACCGCCTTCTGGGTCATCCTGCAGGTCGTGCGCCGGTTCCACGACATGGGCCGCACCGGCAGCCTGTTCTGGGCCGTCTCCATTCCCTACTGGGCCGCAGGGAAGCTCATCGGGATGTTCCCCGACCTGTGGTTCGTGTGGGTGGCGCTGTGCGCATACCCGATCTGGCTCACCCTCCAGCTCTTCGTCCGAAGCGGCACCGACGGCATCAGTCGCTTCGAGCGCAGAACAGCTCCTGCGGTGTAGAGTCGCGTGTTCCGGGTCACCGTCTCACGAGTTCGCACTCGTCGACGAAAAACCCGCCCAGGCCCTGGCTGTCCCGGCCGAAGAACGTGATGACGGCAATGCCTTGGACCGCGTTCGACGGCGCGCAATCCTCGACCGAGAACCGCTGCCACCGATTCGGCACCAGGTCCGCGCCCCACGAAGGACTGTACGTGCGGGCAAGCTCCACCTCCGCGGCGTCCTTCCACTCGATGCTGATCTGGCCGTATCCCGCGCTGGTCACGGGATCCTGCGGATCGTTCAGGACCCACACGCTGAAGGTGTAGCAGCTGTTCGGAACCACGGAGAACCGCTGCGCGAATCCCTCGTACGCCTCCGCCGGCGTCTGCGCCTTGAACAGAAGGCTCTGCATCCCCTCGCGCTTGCGCATATCGGTAATGCCAACCTTGCGGGAGCTGTCGGAGCTGAAGAAGAACCAGCTCGCCGGTTCGTCCCCCGCTTTCGCACCCGTGGTGATCGAAGGCTTCTCAAACCCGGTGTTGTTGAGCGTCGTCAACACATTCGATCCCTGCTCCGCATGGACCGATACGCAACCCGCGACAAGTACCGCAACCAATCCGCCAATCTGCTTTCTCATAGCATCCTCCAATGGTGAAAACACCTGATGAAAGCGGTTTCATAACCCATTCCGAAAAGCGAGTCAATGCCGAAAAAAGCCTCTTTCCATACCCTGCAAGCCCGATACACTACTCCCACTCATGGCCGTTTCGGTCCACATTGATAAGCTGAACAAGGCGTTCGGGTCCACCCGTGCGGTGGACGATGTGAGCCTCCGGATCGAACCCGGCGAACTCTTCTTCCTGCTCGGCCCGAGCGGCTGCGGCAAGACCACCCTGCTCCGCTGCGTCGCGGGCTTCTGCATCCCGGACAGCGGCTCGATCCGGATCGGCGACGCGGATATCTCGAATCTCGCGCCCCACGAGCGCGACACCGGCATGGTGTTCCAGAGCTACGCCCTGTGGCCGCACATGACCGTGAGCGAGAACGTCGCCTTTGGATTGGAGCTTCGCAAAATCTCTGCCTCCGAGCGGAAGCGGCGCGTCGCCGAGGCGCTGGAGATGGTGCGGATGGCCGACCGCGCGCACTACAAGCCGAACGAGCTCTCGGGCGGCCAGCAGCAGCGCGTCGCGCTCGCGCGCGCTCTCGTCATCCGGCCCCAGTGCCTCCTGCTCGACGAGCCGCTTTCGAACCTCGACGCGAAATTGCGCCTCGAGATGCGCTCGGAAATCCGCCGCATCTGCAAGCAGGCGGGGCTCACCGCGATCTACGTCACGCACGACCAGAAGGAATCGCTCTCCATTGCCGACCGCCTCGCGATTCTCGACAAGGGCCTGATCCAGCAGTGCGGCAAGCCCCAGGAAGTGTACCTGCGCCCCAACAGCCGCTTCGTCGCCAACTTCATCGGCGAAACGAACTTCCTCGAAGGCACCGTGCGGAGCGCGTCCGACGGTCGTCTGGAAATCGGCACGCCGATCGGCAACGTCGTCAGCACGGTCCAGCCGCCACAACCTCTCCGCGCCGGCGACCCCGTGACCCTCTCCCTGCGCCCGGAGACGATCCGCGTGGGCCGGCCGCAGGCCGGCGCGGCCAACGTGTTCGACGGCGCCATCCACGACACGATGTACCTCGGCGAAGTCGCCCAGCACCAGGTGACGATCGCGCAGGGCGGCGTCGAGCTCAAGGTGTTCGAGCTGCACCCGAAATTCGTCGCGCGCGACGAGCACGTGGAAAAGGCGAAGGCGTGGTTCGAGCCGGAGGACGTGGTCGTACTGACGAAATAGACATCGTCCTCGTCGTCGTCCTCGTTCTCGTTCTCGACAGACACATCGAGGACGAGGACGAGAGCGAGGACGAGGACGACAGGATGAACAATGATTCGCAATTTCATCATCCTTCTCCTCGCCGCCCTCATCATCGCCCTCCCCTTCCTCTTCCGCCAGCCGCAGGAGGATTCCGCGTGGCGGCCGGGCGATCCCGTGGTCGTCATCATCACGCCGATGAACGAGGCGATCCGGTATGAGTTTGCGCGCGGCTTCTCAGAGTGGCACCTCAGAAATTTCGGCCGTCCCGCGAAAGTGGACTGGCGCGCGCTCGGCGGGACGTCGGAGATCATGCGATATCTCGTCTCCGAGTACGTCACCGCCGCGCGGGCATGGTGGATCGGGAAAGACAAACATTGGCCCGCCGGCGCAAGCGACGCAGTCGTGGCGCGGAAGCTCGACACGAACAGCGCGCCCGAGCTGAAAGAGCTTTATGAAGCGTTTCGGAAGACCGATGACCCGGACGAGTTCACCAGCAAGGTGGACCTGCTCTGGGGCGGCGGCGAATACGACCACAGCGACGCGCACCGGCAGGGCCTGATTGTTGACCCATGGCCGGCGGGCAAGGAGCCGTCTCAAGTCCTCGACATCCCCGAAACAATGAGTGGCGAGACGTGGCGCACACCACGGATGTTCGGCAACGTCCTCAGCACGTTCGGGATCTGTTACAACCTTGACCGGCTCCGAGATCTGAAAGTCGGCAAGCCGCCGATGCAGTGGGACGATCTCGCCGACCCGGCGTACTTCCGGCAGGTCGCCGCGTGCGACCCGACCAAGAGCGGAAGCATCGCGAAGGCGTTCGAGATGATCGTCCAGCAGAAGTGCCATCAGTCTGTCATCGCCGCGGGCTTCAACGACGCGCAGATCGAGAAGTTCGAAACAGCCATCCAGGCCGCCAAGCTTCCGCCCGGGGAACTGCCGAAGGCCGTTCCGGCGGAATACCAGGCCGCCGTCGAACGCGGCTGGGAGAACGGTATCAGGCTGATCCAGCGCATCGGCGCGAACGCGCGATATTTCACGGACGCGGCGAGCAAGGTCACCATCGACGTGAGCATGGGCGACGCCGCGGCGGGTCTGGCCATCGATTTCTACGGACGCTACCAGGCGCAGTGCAGCCGCGCGCCGGATGGTTCCGAGCGCATGGTCTACATCACGCCCGTGGGCGGCTCGAGCGTCAGCTGTGACCCCGTCGGCCTCCTGCGCGGCGCGGAGAACCGCGAAACCGCGACCCGCTTCATCCAGTACCTGTTAAGCGAGGAGGGCCAGAGACTATGGACCTACCGGCCCGGCACGCCCGGCGGCCCTCACAAGTTCGCCCTGCGCCGCCTCCCGATCCAACGCAATTTCTATCCCCCGACACCGGACACCGGCATCCCACACTTTATAAAGTGTGGGATGGAGACATTCGGGTGGCGCGAGCACGCCAAGTACTCCGCGGACAACCTCGCCGATCCCGCCATCAACCCTTACTCCCTCGCGACGAACTTCACGTACCGGAGCCGGTGGACGGCCCAGCACTTCAACATCCAGCGCGACCTGGTCCGCGCGATGTGCCTCGATTCCGTGGATGAACTGCACGACGCGTGGAAAGCGATCATCCGGAATGGCGGGCCGGAAAAGCAGGCGGCGGCCATGGAACTGTTCAGCCGCATGCCGGACAAGCCGGAGCCGCTGACATGGCGATCCGCCGTGACGTTTTCGAAGAAGCACGATCGGCTGGATTACTTGAGAGAATGGACGGGGTTCTACAGGGAAAATTACAGAAAGGTGAAAGCGATAGCAGAACCCTAGTTCATACTCGTACTCGTAATCTTAATCGTACTCGGACTGAGTGCGGGATTACGATTACGATTAAGATTACGAGCACGACATGCAGCGAAACCTTTCCCATCTGATTTTCTGGACCACGCTGACGATCCTCGGCGTCGCCCTGCTCGCGCCGCTCTGGATGGTCATCCGCGGCGGATTCTTCGTCGGCGGCGAATTCACGCTCAAGTACCTCGCGGGCGTTTTCCAGAACCCGATCTACGCCGAGGGCCTGCTCAACAGCCTGATGATCGCCGTCGGCACCACCGCGCTGGTCACGCTGATTTCCGTCCCGCTCGCCTGGCTCTCGAACCGCTTCGACTTCCCCGGTAAGAAATGGGTCAGCGGGCTCGTGCTCGTGCCGATGATCCTGCCGCCCTTCGTCGGCGCGATCGGGTTCCAGCAGATCCTCGGCCAGTACGGCGCCCTCAACGCCCTGCTCGGGCTCGGGCCGATCGACTGGCTCGGGCGCGGCCGGTACTTCGGCGTGATCCTTCTCCAGGCGCTGTCGTTGTATCCGATCCTGTATCTCAACGTGGCGGCGGCTCTGGCGAACATCGATCCCGCGATGGAGGAGTCCGCCGCGAACCTCGGCTGTCCCCCGCTCAAGCGGTTCTTCCGGATCACCCTGCCGCTGACCATGCCGGGCCTGTTCGCCGGCGGCACGATCGTGTTCATCTGGAGCTTCACCGAGCTCGGCACGCCGCTGATCATGAATTACATGCGCTGCGCGCCGGTGCAGGTGTTCGACGCGCTGAAGGAAATCGGCTCCAACCCTTTCCCCTACGCGCTCGTCTCCGTGATGCTTTCCGTGAGCATCCTTCTCTATGCCGCCAGCAAGCTGCTGTTCGGCCGGAAAGCGTTCGCGATGCAGAGCAAGGCCGCCACGGCGGCGACATCCACATCGGTCCGCGGCATCAAGGCCCTCCTCGTCCTGCTGCCGTTCGTCGCCGTCATCGGCGTGGCGCTCCTCCCGCACGCCGGAGTCATCCTGACAAGTTTCAGCGAGCCCGGAAGCTGGTACCAGTCCGTCCTGCCCGCGAAATACTCGCCGGCAAACTACGTCGAGGCGCTTGGCCACAGCATGACGGTGAGCAGCATCCGGAACAGCCTCCTGTATTCCTCGATGGCCGTCCTGCTGAACATCGTGATCGGGATCGCGATCGCGTTCGTCGTCGTGCGCTCCGAGATCCGCGCGCGGGGCGTGCTCGACGCGCTGGCGATGCTGCCGCTGGCGGTCCCCGGCCTCGTCATGGCGTTCGGCTACCTCGCGATCAGTTCCCAGTTCAGCAATTCGGACTGGGTCAAGGAGAGCCCCTTCTGGCAGTCCGTGTTCGACGTGCGCGTCAACCCGACCCTCTTTCTCGTGATCGCCTACGCCGTGCGGCGGCTCCCGTACATGGTCCGTTCCGCCGCGGCCGGGCTCCAGCAGACTTCCGTCACGTTCGAGGAATCGGCGGCCAATCTCGGCGCGGGCCCGTTCACAACGCTCCGCCGTATCACTCTGCCCCTCATCCTCGCGAACCTGATCGCCGGCGCGCTGCTCGCCTTCGCGTTCAGCATGCTGGAGGTGTCGGACAGCCTCATGCTCGCCCAGCGCATGGACTTCTACCCGATCACGAAAACCATCTACGAACTCTTCCAACTGATCGGCACCGGCAAATATCTCGCCTCCGCGATGGGCGTCTGGGCCATGGGCTTCCTCACCGTCACGATCGTCGGTGCCAGCCTGATCCTCGGCAAGCGGCTGGGGACCCTGTTCCGCGTGTAAAAAAGCGCTTTACGCGCGTCATAAACCCGTTACCATTCAGACAGCGGCGCGGCGTTTTGCCCGCCGAAACAGAGGGAGGCTCGCGATGAGAATGTTTCTGTGCGTTCTTGGTGTAGTTCTCCTTGGAGCGGTTGCTGCGTCCGCGAACGGGCTCGGCGTGTTCGGGTCCTACTGGGACACGAAGGACAACGACGACGGCTGGGGCGGCGGCGCCAAGCTGCAAATTGATATCATGGAGAACGTCTGCGTTGAAGCCCGGGGCGCGTACTTCCCGGAATTCGGCGACTCCTCCGGCGAAGAGCTCAAGGTGGATATCATTCCGGTTGAGGCGGATGCCATCCTGAAGTTCCCGATCTCCGACATGTTGACACCGTATGTCGGCGGCGGCGTGGGATACTATATTTTCGACGTCGAAAACGACATCGAAGGCGTCGATGTCGATATCGACAACGAATTCGGCTACTTCGCGCTGGCCGGCGTCGAAATCGCCTTCAACGAACAGGTCTCGCTGTTTGCGGAAGGCAAGTACACCTGGTTGGAAGCCACGATCGAAGCGTCAGGGGATGTCGAAGGGGAAGAGACCGGCAAGCTCGACGGGTTCGGCGGCAACGCCGGCCTGATGCTGAAATGGTAGCCTCTTAACGCAAAGGCGTAAAAATGAAAGGCGCAGAGCTTATGCTTTGCGCCTTTTTCTTCTCTTTGCGTTGTTGCGTTAAACGAATCTGTATCGATCTTCCACTGCACCCATCTCCTGCTGCCGGCGCCCGGCATCCCAGCCCAGTTCGCCGGCCATGATGTCGGCGCACGCGTCCAACGCGACACGTCCCGGATGGCCCAGCGTGCCGAGGTCCGTCCGCCGCAGGACCACGTCTTCCAGGTGGAGCGCGCATTCGTTTCTGACCGCGTGAACGACCTCCGCCCTCGCGACTTCCCCGGAACCGGGAATCCGTTCTCCAAGTTTCGGATCCTGCTTCGCCAGGTCCGTGACGACGGCAACGTCCGACCCGTAGCTGCGCACGAGATGGCGCATCATGGGTTCGTCGAACCCGGCAGGCCGTTCGGCGACCGACCGGCTCATGAATTCGTCGAACCGATCGATCTTCCCGCCCGCCAAGGGCGTGGTTTCGGTCACGGCCTTCGGCGACGGGCGGCCGAGTTTCGCAAACGCAAGATCGACCACCTTCTCCGCGAGGAAACGGCAGGTCGTGTACTTCACGCCGATGATCGAGAAGAACCCCTCGATGCCCAGGTCGACGGCGTGGTCGTTGACCTCGTACTTGCGGGCAACCTTCGATCCGGCATCGATGTTCTTCTCGGTGATCGGCCTCAGGCCGCCGAAGGCAAACGGAACCTGCTCCGGTTTCAGCTTCGCAGACGGCAGGGACTGGTTGATCTCCTCGACGAAATCGGCCACATCCTTCGCCGTGATCCGGAAGTTGTCCGGGTCGCCCTCGTACACCGTGTCCGTCGTGCCGACGAGCGAGACACCGCGCCACGGGGTGATGAAGAAGTTCCGCGTTCCGCGGCTGAGGATGGCGTCCGGGTCCTCGTACGCGCTCGGCACAGCAAGAGCGACCTTGTCGGTCAGCCTCGGTGTGACGATCTGGATCCCCTTGGACCGAAGGACCCCGCGGTCGGGCTGCGGCTTGTCAATCAGGTTCACGACAATGTCGGACCAGGGGCCGGTCATGTTGGCCGTGACCGCCGCCCGAATCTCAAACTCGGACCCCGTCAGAAGGTCTTTCGCTTTCGCTCCAACGACCCGGTTTTTCTCGCGGATCACGCGCGTCACCTCGACGTAGTTGGCCAGGTCCGCACCTTGCGCCGCGGCCGACAACGCGAAACAAAGCGTGAGCCGCTCGGAGTTGTACATCTGCGCGTCATAGAAAATCATGCCGCCGGTCAGGCCCTTCGGCTCGACGCCCGGCGCGAGTTCGAGACATTCCTTCCTCGATATGATCCGGCCCGGGGGAATCCGGCGTGCCGGGTCAGGCAGGTTGCGGTTGCGGTCGAAGCTCATGATCTCATTCATGAGCACCGCGGCGGTCATCGCCTCTTTGCCCTGCATGAAGTGCCCGTAGGTCGGGACAAGAAAGGGAAAAGGCTCCAC